>CANPOY010000065.1 GCA_947575805.1 uncultured Lachnospiraceae bacterium | reverse complement strand
AGGGCGGGCTTAGAGCCCGCGTCCCGAGCCACCCGTTTTACGGGTGGGGGCGACTCAAGCCAGGGGTTTTATTCAGCAGAAGAATTTCTTCTGGCAAAGAAAGAGTCAATACTTTTTTTGATTTCATCTTCCGGCATGGTTTTCAGCAGGTAGCCCTTGGGCTTCAAAGCAGTAACTTTTTTTACGCTCTCGCGGTCACCCCTGCCGGTCAGGAAGATCACCGGAATATCGGCGGTTTCCTTTTCCGAACGGATCATTTCCAGAGTCTGTCTGCCGTCGCAGACAGGCATTTCATAGTCCAGCAGGATCAGATCCGGCCGATTTACGGTCAGGCTTTGGATAGCGGCCAAACTGGAACCGGCTTCGGTTATGTGATAGTCGTTAATCAACAGTTGCTTGATTTTGGCGCGCATAAAATCCGAGTCGTCTACTATCAGGATTTTTTCCCGGACACGTTTCTCCTTGGACAGATACTCGCTGATTGCTTCCATGGCATTGTTGCGGTCAATGCTGGGCATGATCTTGCCTCGTATGGGGTCGGAAGCGGTTACGCAGAAAGCAAAATATCCTTCTCCGGTGTCAAAGAGCAGACTGCAGGGAACATTACTGCGCTCAAAAGATTCCAGAAGCTGTTCCCGGGTCAGCAGGGATTCCTTGGTCAATTCAAACAGGTCAACAGACGGGAAGCTTTCCCGGAGCTGCTCCAGGAACTGACGGCTCATATAGCGGATAACATTGATTACCATGTCGTCAACCCGGTGATACTGTGTATTCAGTATATCGCTGACCACCTTGAGCAGAAGAGCCTCTTCAAATATTATGGTGATTTCCCATTTTTCCTTTTTCTGCCCGCTGTATATAAAGCGCAGACAGACCATTTTGCCGAAATCCTCGCCGGAGTACTGTTCGCTGATCAGCTTGGCGCTGAGATGGAGTATGCCGTCCAGAAGCTGGATAATGCTTTGCCCAAGAGCTTCCTTTTCCTTTTCGTGAGGAATATCCGTCCATTTGCTCTTTGTCTTGCCGGTGATCGCCAGATCCTCTGTGGATGTATGCGCGAATACCCAGCCGATGCAGACGCCGAGAAAGTGGCGTATGGATTCAACGGAATAGCTTGTATCTTCCAGTTCCTGTTCAAGAGCAGTAAGCGTTTCATTTCTAAAATTATCGTGCAGACGTTTATGTAAATCATAGTCGCCATAGCCTATGGAACGCATATAACTTTCTTCGTGTTCAAAATGTTCCAGAGTGTGATTTTTTAAATATTTGACGCCTTCACGGCATACCCACTCGCTTTTTTCTTCATCTTCGCTGAGACGCAGCAGCTTATCCATGGTTGAAAATAGCTGCTTATGTTCCCGATCAATAAAATCCACGCCGATTTTGTATCTGTCATGCCATACGATTTGATTCACGTTTACTCCTATCTGCCCGTAAAAAAGGGCGTAATATATTTTCTGAAAGACATTATAACACCTATTTGTCCTTTTGACTATCCAAAACTTCCTATAAAAGGTAATTCCGGCGGAAGATTACTGTTTCTGAATTGTTTTTACGAAATGGTCACTAAGGACAATTGTTGCATTCAGACTTTGTTTCATACGGTATTTTCATACAACAGGAACTTCTTCACATCTAGCTTTAACGTAAGTCCGTCATAGACAGCTCCTCTTACATGACGCACCCCCACAGCTCGACTGCACTCGATAAATCCCAGCTTTTCGGCACAGCGCAGCATGCGGAGGTTACCGGACCAAGTTTGAAGATAGAGTTCCTCCCTGCCGCTGTCCAGGAAATAGCGGATATAGGCCGCCAGTCCCCGGGTGCCAATCCCCCTGCCCCAGCAGGAGGACTCGTTCACTTCGATTCCCAATGCCGGATATGACTTCTGCCCAGGTTTCAGGTCTTTTTCACGTACCCACTGAAAGTCCTTGTCAATCAGGTAAGCGTTGACACCTCCGATATGAATTCCTTCCGCCGTATCCAGCTCGAAAGACCATCGGAATCCCTGCGGCGGATTTTCAAGTGCCTTCATTTCCTCTTCCCGAAAGCTTTGAGGATCAAAAGATGCCAAATCTTCCTCCGTCTCCCAGGGTGCGTCCCACAAGGCCCACTCTGTCTCTACGGTATTCCAGCGGATATCATCCTCTATATCTGATTCCCGATAATCACGCAATATAATGTCTTTGTAATGAATTTCCATTGTTGTGTTCTCCTTCCAGCAATCGTCCGCCCGGCAGGTTTCCCTTAAAATATAATTTTGTATCATTTCTTATGGGCTTATTATATATCTAAACGGAGTCAATGTCATCAGGATACTACAAAAAATCTATTTGAATGGGAAATTACTTTTTTCACAAAAATCTCAGATTGTAGTTTCATTTTTTCGGAAAGTGTGATAAAATAATGTAGACTGGATGGGTGATAGGATTTTGGCCTATGCCTGAAAAAAGCAACGAGGTGGAAAAATGGATACTAAAATTTTATTGGAAAATGGAACGAATGAGTTAGAAATCCTTGAGTTCACGTTGGGAAACAATTCGTATGGCATTAATGTTGCCAAGATCAGGGAAATTATTACATATGAGCCGGTTACCCCTGTCCCGAATTCCCATCCCAGCATTGAAGGTATTTTCATGCCGAGAGATATTATGATCACTGCCATTGATCTGAAGAACTGTCTGGGCAGAGGGGTTTCCGAACCTTCTGGGCTGTTTATTCTGACAAACTTCAATAAGCTGGATCTGGCGTTCCATGTTGATAGTGTGCAGGGAATACACAGGGTGTCATGGAGAGACATTATCAAGCCGGACACAACCATCTCTACAACAGACGAAAGTGTGTCTACAGGTATTATCAAGCAGGATGGCAAGCTGATTATCATTCTTGATTTTGAAAAGATCGTTACGGATATTAATCCGGAGACAGGCCTGAAGGTATCGGAAATCACCGAGTTGGGTGAAAGAAAAAGAAGCAGGGTGCCTGTTCTTATTGCAGAGGATTCACCGTTGCTGAATAAGTTGATTGTAGACTGTCTGAAGAAGGCGGGATATGATAATCTGATTCATACGGAAAACGGACAGCGGGCTTATGACGTGATTACGCAGTGTAAGGCTGACGGCACACTGAAAGAGCATGTCCGTTTGATTATCACGGATATTGAGATGCCGGAGATGGACGGGCACAGGCTTACAAAGCTTGTGAAGTCTGATGAGACGACGGCGGATATTCCGATCATCATTTTCTCTTCGCTGGTAAATGATGACATGAAGAGAAAGGGCGAGGAGCTGGGAGCGGATGCACAGCTGTCGAAGCCTGAAATCGGAAATTTGGTAAAAATAGTGGACCGGCTGGTTGAAGAGAAGCATTTGGATGAATAAAAATATTTTGAATAGGGCCGGGGTAATTCCCGGCTCTTTTTACATGGAATGGAGACGGAATGGAGACTGAGCAGATTCTTGCAGGGATAAAGGATGCTGACATGGTTCTTGTGGGAATGGGAGAGGACTTTGATGACATGAAGCGTCTTCAGGGCTGTCCCGGATATGCAGAAGGGAAACAATATCTGCAGGAGTCAGGGCAACACTGGCTCATACCGCTGTGGAGTGAATATTGTTCGGCGGGAATGGGGGAGGATGTAGTCAGTCCCGTTTTGGAAAAGCTGGCGGGAATTCTGACGGGAAAAAATTATTTTGTGGTAGCCACCGCTACGGACAGCCGAATTGTCAAAGCACCATGGAAACAGGGCCGGCTTGTCATGCCATGCGGGACGACGTTAAAAAAGCAGTGTACCGGCGGATGCGGATTAGAGGATGTGAGTGAGGAAGAAAGGAAGCGGCTGAATTCTTTTTTCAAGGAGCTATTGGCGGCAAGCCTTCAGAGAGCAGGTTTACGGGAAGCGGGTTTGCAGGAGGCAGGTGTCCAGGAAGCAGGTTTACAGCAAACAGGCTTTCTGGGAGGCGGCAGAGGAAAGCTTATGGGATGCCGTCGCTGTGGCAGGGATATGGTACTGAATACTGTTTATGCGGAAGCGTATAACGAGCAGGGATATTTGGAACAGTGGCAGATGTATATGAAGTGGCTTCAGGGAACGATAAACCGCAGGCTGGTGGTGCTGGAGCTTGGGGTGGGTATGCGGTTCCCATCGGTTATCCGCTGGCCTTTTGAAAAGACAGCTTATTTTAATCAGAAAGCTCTTTTCATCCGAGTGAATGAAAAGCTTTACCAGATGACGAAGGAATTGGAGGGAAAAGGATGTTCAATTCCAAAGAATGCAATTGCCTGGTTGGAAAGACTATGATACAATGTTAGCGGTGCTGTTACGGATATGGCGAAAGAAAAACAGGAAAGTTGAGGAGAAGCTATGCCTTCACAGGAGGATTATCTGGATAATCTGTTAAGGGATGTGGCAGAAGAGAATGAAATGCAGGAGGACGTATTGGACCAGGATATGCTGGATCAGGACATATTCGATCTAAATGCGCCGGATCAGGATGTGCCTGAGCAGGATGCTGAGGCGCCTGATTTGGATGCCGTTACCGGGATGTCCGAGGAGGAGATCCAAAAGCTGCTTTCTGCAGGCGAAGGACAGGAAGATACGGATTTTTACAATACATCCGACATGGATATACCTGACGAGGATGTGCTGAAAATGCTGGAGGACACCGAAGACGAAGGGCTTCAGGATATTCAGGAACTTCTTCAGAAGTCGGATAATAATGAGGCAGTGGATGATTCCGTTACTGCGCTGCTGGAGGATTATCCCGAGGAAGATGACGACAGCCGTGCCCTGGAAGCGAAGATTCTGGGAAGTGATAAGGAAATCGACGTCAAGGAAGAGAAGAAACGTCAGGCCCGGGAAAAGAAGGAGCTTGCCAGGGCGGAGAAAGAAAAAAAGAAGGAAGAGGCCGCAGCCAGAAAGGCGGAAAAGAAGGCTGCCAAGGCCGGGCAGAAAGCAGCTAAGCCTAAGAAAAGCAAAGGCAGTATACCAGAGACGGAGCAAGGGGAAGCCGAAACGGAAGAAGCGGGGGATTTTGATACGTTTGACCCGTCTGTTTTGGATTCCATTGTATCTGCCGCCGACCGGGCAGGGGATAAACCGGAGCAGTCTGATGAGCTGTCAGAGATGTTCCCTGAGGCGGAGAACATCGACGAACAGCTACAGGGTACATCAGAGATAGATGATCTGGATCTGGGAAATCTTTTTGGCGGTGATGAGGACGATTCCGTTTTGGCAAAGAGTACCGGGGACTTGGATCCCGATTTTCCTGATTTCCTGGCGGAGGATGGCATTGCCCTGGCGGATCTCGGTGATACGGACGTCCTGCGGGAAAAAGGGAAAGATAAAGAAGCGCCCAAGCAGAAGCAGGGATTTTTTGCAAAGATCATGAACTTCCTTACGGAGGAGGATGAGGAAGAGGAAAATGAGAATATCAGGCTTTCCCAGGAAAACCAGGACATCCTGAATGATCTGGATAAGGAAGGAAAGGGTGCAAAGGGTAAGAAGGGAAAGAAAGGTAAAGGCAAAGACAAAGAGAAGGATAAGGATAAGGAAAAGGAAAGCAAAAAAGTAAAGGAAAAGCCCAAGAAGAAGGAACCTAAGCCGAAGAAGGAGAAGCCGCCCAAGGAACCGGATAATACGCCGCCGGGTAAAAGGCTTACACTGAAAAAGATGCTGCCCGTTCTGCTGGTGGGTCTGTCGGTAGGGGTGCTGCTGTTTGTATTTGTCAATTCAGCAGTGGATTATTCCGACAAGAAGATTGCAAGGACAGCATATTATGAAGGTGATTATCAGACCTGTTACCAGAATTTGTTTGGTAAGGATCTGAACGAGACCGAGAGTATCATGTATGGCAAGTCTGAAAGTATTTTGTATATCAGGCTGTGGACTCGGGAATATGAGCTTTTTATGGGCGAGGGCGACAGGGTGAGAGCTCTGGATAGCCTGATACAGACGGTGGATGATTATCCGGAGCTGTATGCTTATGCCGGGCAATGGAATGCGGAGCCGGAGATTGCCGCGGGTTATGCCACTATTTTAAACTATCTGGCCAATGAGTTCGGATTGACGGAGGCCCAGGCCCAGGCAATTGCAGCAGAGCGTAGTGACCGGGAATACACACGGATGGTAACGGCGATTGCAGGAGGAAGATCCTTTGACAACTGGAATGAGCCTGCAGTTCCCGAAGAACCGGATACGGAACCGGAGCTTCCTGTCGGGGAGGATGAACAGCTGCCTGACCCTCTGCCGGAGGAAGGTGAGCTGGGAGGCGATACCTTTATTGATAACCAATAGGGGAATGACGCACAATGCCGCACGTGCAGTAAACCACCGCATGTGCGGCAGACGGAAATGAGGATTAACATGATTGCAATTATTGATTATGACGCAGGTAATATCCGAAGTGTGGAAAAGGCCTTTGCGTTTCTGGGAGAGACGCCCGTAGTAACCGGGGATTCCGAGGTGATCCTTGGTGCGGACGGGGTTGTCCTTCCCGGGGTCGGCGCCTTTGGGGATGCCATGAAGAAGCTGCAGGCCCGTGAACTGGACAAGGTAGTCAGACGGTGTGTTGACAGGGGCACACCGTTTTTAGGGATATGCCTGGGACTGCAGCTGCTCTTTGAAAGCAGCGAGGAGTCCCCGGGGGTGGAAGGACTGCATATTCTGGATGGCAGGATCGTGAAAATACCGGCGGAGGGAGGCCTCAGGGTGCCGCATATCGGCTGGAACAGTCTGCAGTTTCCCAATGAGGGGCGTTTGTTTGAGAATCTGGGTGAGAACCCTTATGTATACTTTGTCCATTCGTATTATTTGCAGGCGGCGGATGAAAGCATCGTCACCGCCACTGCGGATTACGGCGTGAAAATCCATGCGTCCGTGGAGAAGGGGAATCTGTTTGCCTGTCAGTTTCATCCGGAGAAAAGCTCTGATGTAGGAATGCAGATACTGAGGAATTTTATGAAAGTGGTGAGAGGTTGACAGGATGTATACAAAGAGAGTGATTCCCTGCCTGGATGTAAAGGATGGAAGAGTTGTAAAGTGCGTTAAGTTCCTGAATCCCAGGGACGCCGGAGATCCCGCGGAGGTGGCGGCGGCTTATGACAGGGAAGGCGCAGACGAACTGACGTTTTTGGACATCAATGCTTCGGCGGACAGCCGGGCGACTCAGCTTCAGTGGGTAAGCCGTGTGGCGGAGCGGGTGTTTATTCCCTTTACCGTAGGGGGCGGTGTTCGCACGGTAGATGATTTCAGGGCCATTTTGCGGGAAGGTGCGGATAAGATTGCCATTAATTCTGCAGCAATTATGAATCCCCGGCTGATTTCGGACGGGGCTGAGAAATTCGGCAGCCAGTGTGTGGTTGTGGCAATTGATGCAAAGCGCAGGGTGGACGGCAGCGGATGGAATATTTATAAAAACGGCGGCCGCGTGGATATGGGGATGGATGCCATAGAATGGGCCGTCAAGGCGGAAAAGCTGGGAGCGGGTGAAATACTGCTGACCAGTATGGACGGGGACGGTACGAGAGAGGGCTATGACCTGGAGCTGACCAGGACGGTGGCGGAGGCTGTAAAAATCCCCGTGATTGCATCGGGGGGTGCGGGAAAGCCGGAACACTTTTATGATGCGTTGGTTAAGGCAAAAGCGGAAGCTGTGCTGGCGGCCTCATTGTTTCACTATAAGGAGTTGGAGATCCGAGAGGTGAAGGCATACCTGCGGAGTAAGGGAGTCAGTGTGCGTCTGGAAACTTAAGATAAATTTTGGAGGAACAGCAGAAAAAGATGGCGATGATTACAAATGACTGGCTGGCGGAGTTGGAGCCTGAATTTCACAAGCCTTATTACAGGGAACTCTATCGGTTTGTTCTGGGCGAGTATAATACTGCGCAGGTCTTTCCGCCGGCAAATGATATATTCAATGCGTTTCATCTGACGCCCTTGAGCCAGGTGAAGGTGGTCATTATCGGGCAGGATCCTTACCATAATGTGGGACAGGCCCATGGACTTTGCTTTTCCGTGAAGCCGGAGGTAGACATTCCTCCTTCTCTGGTAAATATTTATAAGGAATTGCATGATGATCTGGGCTGCTATATCCCCAATAACGGATATTTGGTCAAATGGGCAAAGCAGGGGATACTGATGTTGAATACGGTTTTGACTGTCCGGGCACACATGGCAAATTCCCACCGGGGGAAAGGCTGGGAGGAATTCACGGATGCCGCCATCAGGGCATTGAACAGGCAGGATCGTCCCATTGTGTTTATCCTCTGGGGCAGACCGGCTCAGATGAAGGAACGGATGCTTGACAATCCCCTCCATCTGATTTTAAAGGCACCGCACCCCAGCCCTTTATCGGCTTATAACGGATTTTTTGGCAGTAAGCCATTCAGTCAGACCAATCATTATCTGGAGGAACATGGCGTTGTGCCGATTGACTGGCAAATCGAAAATGTAAGCGGGGGGAAAACAGAGGAAAAAAAGTGAAGGAGGCAACAATAGTTCCTTCACATATGTATCTGGCTGTTCGCAGGAAGGATCATAAAATTGTAGGAATGATAGATTTGCGCCACCATATGAATCATCCTGTTCGCTTAAATGTATTGAATGCAAAAGCATTAGGAATATCAAAGCTTTTGGTGACATGCGATGAAAAGAACAGGGGCAGCGAAGGGGTAATACTTGCCAATGGCGGGGTTTATGAGAAAACGATAGATGTTGACGGCAGAGGTGTGAAAAGATATTGGATCTCGGCTGCATAAAACTTTATAGAATTGAATGATAAAGAATGAAAGAAAAGGACGCTGATAAAAATGAAAATTGCAATTATGGGTTATGGAAATCTTGGAAGGGGAGTAGAGTGCGCCGTTAGTCAGAACGACGACATGGAGCTGGTGGCAGTGTTTACGAGAAGGGCTCCCGAAACCGTCAAAACGGTAAGCGGCGTAACCGTATATCATGTGGATCATTTGTTGGAGAAAAAGGAAGAGATTGACGTGCTGGTGATGTGTGGGGGCTCTGCAACCGATCTGCCCGGACAGACCACAGAGTACGCAAAATATTTTAACGTAGTGGACAGCTTTGATACCCATGCGAAAATTCCTGAGCATTTTGCAAGAGTGGATCAGGCGGCGAAGGAAGGCGGTAAGGTAGCCATGATCTCCGTGGGCTGGGATCCGGGCATGTTTTCCCTGAACAGATTGTATGCCGGTGCGATTCTGCGGGAAGGTAAGGACTACACTTTCTGGGGCAAGGGAGTCAGCCAGGGGCATTCCGATGCCATTCGCAGGATTTCCGGGGTCAAAGATGCCAGGCAGTATACCATTCCGGTGGAAGCCGCCCTTGCCGCAGTGAGAAACTGTGAGAATCCAGAGCTGACAGTCAGGCAGAAGCATACCAGGGAGTGCTTTGTGGTGGCGGAGGAGGGCGCGGACCAGGCGCGCATTGAGGAAGAAATCAAGACCATGCCTGATTATTTCGCCGATTACGATACTACTGTTCATTTCATCAGCGAGGAGGAGCTTCGGCGGGATCACGCAGGGATTCCTCATGGCGGCCTGGTGCTGAGAACAGGGAAAACCGGCATGGGTGGTGAGCATAATCATGTGATAGAGTACAGCCTGAAGCTGGACTCCAACCCGGAGTTCACGGCCTGTGTGCTGGCTGCCTATGCAAGGGCGGCATACCGTATGAGCAAAGAGGGCATAATGGGCTGTAAGACGGTGTTTGATGTGGCGCCGGCGTATCTTAGTCCCCTGACACCGGAAGAGATGCGGAGCCGGCTATTATAAGTTTTTGGGGCAGTTACTGTCAGAATAGAGATTGAGGAGACATTATGGAAAAAAGAGCGTTTTTGACGAAGGCACAGGTGGAAGAGATTGTAAAGATTTATCCTACGCCTTTCCACATTTATGATGAAAAAGGGATTCGTGAAAATGCAAAAGCCCTGAAGGAGGCCTTTGCCTGGAATCCCGGATACAGGGAATTTTTTGCAGTCAAAGCGACGCCAAATCCCTTTCTGATTCATATTTTGCGGGATTACGGCTGCGGCTGCGACTGTTCGTCCATGACGGAGCTGATGCTTTCGGAGGCTGTGGGGGTGAAAGGAGAAGGCATTATGTTTTCCTCCAATAATACACCGGCAGAAGAGTTTGCCTATGCGGCAAAGCTGGGAGCTATCATCAATCTGGACGATATTACCCATATTGACTTTTTGGAGAAGACCCTGGGGTATCTTCCAAAAACCTTGAGCTGCCGTTTTAACCCGGGGGGATATTTTTCCCTGGGAACGGATATTATGGACAATCCCGGTGATGCAAAATATGGGTTCACCAGGGAGCAGATGTTTGAAGGATATCGTATTTTAAAGTCTAAGGGAGTGGAGAAGTTCGGCATCCATGCTTTTCTGGCAAGCAACACTGTGACCAACGAATATTATCCCGTTCTTGCAAGACAGCTCTTTGAGCTTGCCGTGGAGCTGAAGGAAAAGACGGGTGCCCACATTGCTTTCATCAATCTGTCCGGCGGTATCGGAACGCCCTACAGGCCGGATCAGGAACCAAATGACATTCGTGTCATAGGAGAAGCAGTGCACCGGGTATATGATGAGGTGCTGGTTCCTGCGGGCATGGGGGACGTGGCGATTTATACGGAGCTGGGACGTTTCATGATGGCGCCTTACGGACATCTGGTGACAAAGGTGATTCATGAGAAACATACCTACAAGGAATACCTGGGTGTGGATGCCTGTGCGGTAAACCTGATGCGTCCTGCCATATACGGCGCTTATCATCATATCACCGTTCTCGGCAGGGAAAAGGAAAGCTGTGACCACATGTATGATGTGACGGGCTCTTTGTGTGAAAACAATGACAAATTTGCCATAGACCGTATGCTGCCAAAGGTGGAGATCGGAGATTACATTGTGATCCATGACACCGGGGCCCACGGCTTTTCCATGGGTTATAATTACAATGGAAAACTGAAATCTGCGGAACTTCTGCTGCATGAAGACGGCAGCGTGGAGCTGATCCGCAGGGCTGAAACCCCTATGGATTATTTTGCAACCTTTGATTGTTTTGATATTGCCAGAAAGCTTTCCGATATAAGCGCAAGAGAGGAAGGTACTGTTTCATGAGGTATCCAAAGAGCCTTTCTCCGGGCGGAAGGATCGGTTTTCTGGCGCCTTCCTTCGGCTGCGCGGCAGAACCCTACAGAACTGCTTTTCGGCATGGGCTGGAGCGCCTTGAAAAAATGGGCTACAGGACTCTGCTGGGGCCCAACTGCTATTGTGACGATGGTGTCGGGATCAGCAATAGTCCGGAAAAATGCGGAGCTGAGGTGATGGAGATGTTTGCCTCCGGGGCAGACTGTCTGATTTCCTGCGGGGGCGGGGAGATGATGTGCGAGATTCTGCCTTACGTGGACTTTGAGCGGCTGGCCCGGCTGGAACCAAAGTGGTTCATGGGATATTCCGACAATACGAATTTGACATTTACGTTAGCCACTCTGGCAGATACGGCTTCCGTGTATGGCCCCTGTGCATCTGCCTTTGGCATGGACCCTCTTCACGCCTCGGTAGAGGACGCGTTCGGTATTTTAACCGGCAGGGTGCAGACTGTGCACAGCTATGGTACCTGGGAGAAGGAGAGTTTAAAAACCGAGGAAGCCCCCTGTGTTCCCTATAATCTGACAGAGCCGTTAAGGATCAGGAGCTTCCTGGGAGAAAAAGAGCTTGCGGAGGGCACAGGAGCTTCGGAGGAACTGCGGTTTTCCGGGCGGCTTCTGGGGGGGTGCATGGACTGCCTTGTGAATCTGCTGGGCACCCGCTTTGACAGGACAGACGCCTTTGTGGAGAAATACAGGGAGGATGGGATTATCTGGTTTCTGGAATCCTGCGACCTCAATGTGTTTGCCATCCGCCGGGCCATGTGGCAGATGGAAGAAGCCGGCTGGTTTCGGCATGTGAAGGGATTTATGATTGGCAGGCCGGCTAACGGAGAGCCGATGATGAACCTGAATTCATACGATGCCGTGCTTCGGGTGGCCGGACGCAAAAATGTGCCCGTACTCATGGATGTGGATCTTGGGCATCGTCCGCCAATGATGCCTCTTGTTGTCGGGAGTCTGGCGGAGGTAACAACAGCGGGAAACAGCATGACGGTAAAGATGACATCATTATAAAAGGAGTATGCTGATTTGTTTAAAAGCGTGAAAAAAGAAAAAAGTATCCGCACAAGGATGGTCGCGATGGTTTTGCTGCCCATCCTTGTGCTGAGTCTGTTGATCATTTTCATAGGAATGGCATTGCTCTATCGGTTATATACCCAAAGCATCCGCAATGAGCTGACAGCAACTACCAATGTTGTGCTTGACTGTTTAAACCTTACGGTCAGGGGTGATTATGCTTATGAATCGGGCATGCTGTTAAAGGGAGATTTGAATATTACAGATTCGACAATGCTGTATCGCGTACAGGAAAAGGCTCAGATTGATATTTCCATATTCTGGCAGGATACCCGAATTTTATCAACGGTGTCCAATGAATACGGAGTTTCGGCAGTGGGAACCAGGGCCGGTAAGGATGTTATTGAGGCTGTCCTGGAAAGAGGGGAATGCTATTATTCCACAAATCTGGATATTAACGGAGTATCTTATATCGGATATTATATGCCGATAGAAAATGCAGACGGCACCATTGTCGGGATGATATTTGCCGGTAAGAAAACGGATATGGTATATCAGGGAATCAAAGCGATAATGCTGTGGTTTGTAGGGGTTTCGGTTGCTGCCAGCATTCTGGCGGTGATCATCAGCAGTGTATATTCCAGCCGGATGACATCGGATATAAACCAGATAAACTCCTTTCTGAAAACAATTTCCGAGGGAGATTTAACGGTAAACCTGGATAAAAGAATTGCATGCAGAAAAGATGAGCTGGGCCGAATCGGAGAGTATGCCTCCAGGATGAGAACGGATCTGAAAAAAATGATCGAGAGAGATCCGCTTACTTCGCTCTATAACAGGCGCAGCTGCAACAACCGATTAAGGGCTCTGGAAAACGCGCATTCGGAGTATACAGTTGTCAACGAATCATGAAGGGTTATCACAGCCTGTAATGAAAATAGGGGGGCTGG
>CANPOY010000064.1 GCA_947575805.1 uncultured Lachnospiraceae bacterium | reverse complement strand
CATTTTTCGGAACACGAAAAACTCCAATGCCCTCAACGGGCTAAAGCCGTAATATTAACATTCGGATTCGTGAATTTATCCACGAATCCGAATGTCCGTTACGTTATTTATTATATCATATCCTTAATTACCTTGCATTATATCTGTCATATGCGTCCTGGTAAACTTTGATATAATCTTCAACACCCTTCTTCTTCAGCTCTTCAAGGTAGGTGTCAAAGTTCGTCAGAGGTTCCTCGCCGGTGATAAACTTCATCTGCATTTCGCTGATGTAATCGCCCATATCCGACTCAGCACCGATTGCCGCATCCAGCTCATCCTGTGTGATGGCAATCGCCCCGGGGTAAATCAGGGAAACGTCACACTTGGACCAGATGTCACAAGCGTTTGCATACTCATCACCATAGGTGTTGCTTACATCATTCTGCCCGAATCTGGGGAAGCTTACATGTGCCATTGCATAGGTAAACTTTCTGGGGAAATTGCCGTCATAATATTCAATTACTTCATTTCCGTAATCGGTCCATTCATGCTTGCCGTTTGCGTCGGTTGTATAGGTTTCACCTTCCACACCCCAGGTCAGATACATTCCGCCCTCTTCACTGTACATATAATCAATCAGCTTTGCAGCAGCCTCGGGATATTTGCAGTCCACGGAGATACAGGTCGTGGTTCTGTCAATAGTGGAATAATAGGTGTTGGGCGTATACTGCACACCGGAGCTCATTGTGGAATAAGGCCAGATACATGCCACAAGATCCGCATTGGGGTTCTTCTCCAGAATGCCGGGCAGTCTCTGCTCCCAGTTATTTGCAAGACCCTTCCAGGAACCTGCAATATCGCCGTAAATATGCTCGTCCGTGGAGCCACCGTCAGCAATTGCGTAGCTTCCTTCCTCAGCCCAGATGTTTCCGATCAGTCCCTCGGAATACCACTTGTTCATGGTGGTCAGAAACTCTCTGTAATTCTCACTGTATGCGCCGTATCCCACCTTGCCTGTAGCGGGATCCACATATATTCCGTTCAGAATATCGAATGCGGGATAGAACAGATTCAGGCCCGCTGCGCCCGCGTCAAAAGGAATTTCATCGTCAATACCGTTGCCGTTGGGATCCTGGGTCTTGAATGCCTTCAGCACCTCATACCACTCATCAATGGTCGTAGGAGCGTTTAATCCCACATTTTCCAGCCAGTCCTTTCTCATCAGGAAGCCGAAATTACAGATACCCACAAGGTCGTCCTGGCTCTCCAGCGGATTCAGCTTGGTGAAATATAAGTATTGGCCTTTGTCATTCATCATATCCTTTGCCAGATTGGGATGCTCATCCAGAATCTTCTTCAGGTTGGGCATATGGTTCTCGATCAGATCATTGAGCTCGATGATGACGCCGTCGTTGTACAACTGATCCACGCCGCCGTTATAGGATTCCTTATGCAGCCACTGAATGATATCGGGATATTTTCCGCTCTGGATCATGGCAAGATACTGTGTCTTTATAGCGTCGTTGTCTCCGCAGATAACCTCGTAATCCAGGTTAATGCCGCTGGCTTCCTGTATTTTCTGCATACCAACCAGATCATCATACAGGTAGGGCTCATATTCCGATGTGCCGCCCCTGAGATAGTATGTAAGTGTCACATCATCCGGATACGACGCTTCCGGTTTCCCCTCAGCCTCTGACTGCTGGCTGCTGCTTTCGCTTCCGTCGGTGCTGCCGTTATTGGGATCCTGGCTTTCGCTCTGGCTCTGACTGCTGCTTTCCTGTGAGGAATTGCCGGCGTCATTTCCGCCGCAGGCTGCCAACGGAAGTACCATTGTCAGTACGCTTGCCAGTGCAATCGCTTTTTTCATTTTGCTAAATTTCATATTAAATCCTCCTAACATTTTAATCCTGTAACCTGTTTACAATTTATTTAAACATTCTGCACGTTTCCTCCCTTTTATATACCGGTAAGTCCTGATCTCTCCACTCCTTCCATAAACTTTTTTTGCAGAATAGAATAAATAATCAATATGGGCAAAATCACGAGGAACGTAGCTGCCATCAGCATAGCCTCGTTAAAAATAATGTCATCCAGTTCGTTGACGTGAATCGTATCAAACTGTTCCGCATTCAGCAGACCGTAAAGAACCGGCAGCCTGCTGGGCAGGAGCATCTTATCTATGTTTGTCACGTAGACCCCCGGCTCAAAGTAATCGTTCCAATGCCATACGATAGAAAGCACGCAGCACACAAGAACCGAGGATTTTGCCATGGGTATCATAATGCGGAAAAAGGTCTTAAAAGCGCCGCAGCCGTCAATCCTGGCCGCTTCCTCCATCTCGTAAGGCAACCCCGCAAAAAACTGGCGGAACAGAAAGATGAAGAATCCTCCGCTTAAACCAAACCCGAAAAAGGTCGGCACAATCAGCGGCAGATAGGTATTGATCCAGCCCCAGTTGGAATACTGCATATAAAGAGGGAAAATCAACACCTGGGCAGGCACCAGCATAGTCAGCACTACCAGCCCGAACAATATATTTTTAAATCTGAAATTATATCTGGCAAAGGCATATCCTGCAAAGGAGCAGGCAAATACATGCCCCAGGGTGGAAAAGCCGCAGACCAGCATGGAATTTGTAAAATACTGAAGATACTTCAGCCTCTTCCACGCCACCACATAATTGTTCCACTCCGGAGAGCTGGGAAGCCACTTCACGGTAATATTGACAATATCGCTGTCTGTCTTCAGCGAATCCACTATGACCGTAATAAAAGGATACAGAAATACAAATGCCAGATCACAGACTACAAGGTAAAACAACAGGCGAACTACAAAGCCTTTTGCCTTCCGCTTTCCCGTATCCTTCCTCTGTGCCGTCAGGCTTTCCACCAACAGCTTTTCTAATTTTATCTTCATCTTTACACCCCTTTGCGTGCTTTAGCACACATGCCAATCAATATTTGGAAGTTTACTTCCAAACTTACTCCTCTTATCCCTTACGCCCGGTCTCCCATGTTATAAGTCCGCTTCCTGAGTATGGCAATTACCACCATACAGATTGTAAATGAGAATATAAAATACACCCAGCTCATAGCGGCGCCGTATTCAAACTGCTGATTCGTAAAAATCTGTGTCACAATATAGTCCACCAGCGCATTATTGGAGTCCGTAAAGAAAGACACCATGGTGTACACGAAATTCAACAGTATCACCGGCGAAATCAGCGGCAGTGTTATCTTCCAGAACATCTCCCACTGCGTGGCTCCGTCCACCTTTGCCGCTTCATACAGGGAAGATGAGATACCCTGAAGCCCCGCCAGAAACAGCACAATCTGCACTCCGGACTTCCAGAATACAATGGTAATGCGGTCCAGCACTGACTGTACAATAGGGGAAAAAGTAGGTCCCAGCAAATCCAGCATCTGTTCCGGTACCATGATCCCCTGAGTAATACTGGTAGTATCAGCCCCCATGCCCAGCAACTGTTTCATTACATAGCCGCTGCCCAGCAGCACCGGAATGAAAAACACTGTCCGGAAAAACCCTCTGGCCTTCATGGGCCGGTTGATCAGTATGGCAATCAGCAGCGAAAATACCAGAGAAATAGGCGTATTCAGCAATGTGTCGGCCATCACCTGCAAAAAAGTAGGCACAAATTTTGTATCATACAGAAAAATATAGTTATAGTTACTCAGGCCGACCCACTCCATGATAAAGCCCTTGAACTTGGTAATCTCGCTGAAACTGAGCCTCACCGAAACAAAAATCGGGTAGATGAAAAAGAGGCAGATCCCAATGAGCCACGGGAACAGAAATATAAATGCCTCAATCCCTCTTCTGCGGTTGATTGTCATATGAAGCTTTCTACCTTTCATGACCCTTCCCCCTTCACCACTTTATAGCTCCTGGCCGAAATCGTAATCCCTTCTGCTTCCCGGTCGTCAGACGAGTAATTCACATAAACCCTGGTTCCGTCGCTGTATGTAACCCGGTACAGGCCGTCCGACAAATCGGCGTGTTCCTCCATCGTCAGGCTGCGCAGCCCGCCCACTGCCTCCTTCATCTCTGTGTACAATCCGACCACGTCTTCCTTCCAGCTGTCATACCTGGAGGTAAACAATTGGTTGTAAGAGGTGTGCATCAAATCCTCTGATCCCTCGTAAGTCAGCTCAAAATAGGGAACACAGCCATACTCAATCCACTTCAGCATTGCCGTCTCCAGATCACCGGACAGATTACCGGCCTTCATGGTATAATCTGCCATGCCATGTACCACCATCTGATAAAAGGGAACGCTTCTGGTCGTATAACGAAATCCCAGATCCTCACCCGGTATATCCTTCAGGCAGTCCACATAACCGAACACATAGCCGTTTCCTCCGGTCACCGTCACCTTGGAGGCACTTCCCCTCAGCTCCTGAAGCATTTCCCGCCAGATTCCAATGGTTTCCTCCGCGCTGTAGCGATGACCGTCATTGTAATTGTAAGCCAGCACATCCGCCACTCCGCTGAGGGAATAGCCCGCAATCTCAAAGCTGCGCGCCTTTCCGGTAAATTTCTCCATTCTCTCCAGGGCTACTTCCGGACTTAACAGGAACAGGGTTTTGTCCTGATCGGTCAGAACCGTGTAATTTCCCAGGTATATAATATCTGTCCGGGTGGAAAATCCACCCTTCCTGTCCCAGGCATTCAATAGATTCATATCCAGGGTAACCGGCACCTGGGCCTCCCCTGCTGCCTTCAGAAACTTATTCAGCCCGCCTCTTCCGCCGATGGAACTGTTGATGCCGAATTTCAAAGGCTCCGAATTATACCCGCCCTTGGTATAGCCCTTCAGATTAATCTGCAGCCCGGTCGTCCCGGCGGCAGCCAGCTCGGACATCATGTTCTCTGCCTGCTCAAAGCTGGTAGTCTGCTTAAACTCATCAAAGAGAAGCCCCTCTTCCTCAATTCCCATAAGAATGTCCAGCATCAGAGGAAATTCCCCTCTGTCCCCGCCGTATTGGATGCCTTCCGCCTGCAGGTATTCACGGTAATTAACCGCCATATGGCTATAATCTGCCTCACCCTTCTCAAGGAACCGGTAATATATCTCCCTGTCTCCTTCAATCAGACCGCTGGCATAAGACAGCACAGTGCTTGTCTTTACGCGGGCATCCTCAAAGCCTCTGCGGTAAATAAATTCCCCGTATATACCGTTAAGGGGTATTACCTTAGTAGAACAGGATATGGTAATCCGGGAATCCGCTTCTCCCTGGGTAACCACCGTAAGATAACCTCTGTCGCCAATCCTGACCCCGTATACCGGAAGCATTACCTGAGGAAGCTCCGGTTCGAATTCCGTACACATTTCCTCGTATTTCTCCATATTCCCGTAGATCTCATAGGAATAATTGCTGACTCCGATATGAGCAATATCCTGAAATTCCATAATTGCACCGGAGCCGTCGGGATACAGGTAATAGCCTTCCGAGAAATCCGCAGCGCCTCCCATAAAGGGAAGTACCGCCACGCTGACCAGGGAAAAGGTATCCCCGTATTCCTCTATCCCTTCATAGGGAACCTTTACCCGAAATCCATCCTCCTCCAGGGAAAACGCCAGAGTCAGCTTGATCCCGGGCTGCAGCAAATCATAGCTCACATAAAGTACATCCCCATCCAGTCGGCCGGCTGCCGTGTAATCCATCTGCAGCAGAGCCGCGTTGTTAATGACGCCCAGGCCTGCAGCAATATTGGTATACCCGATCTGAAAAACCGACGACGTCCTCTTTTGCCAGAGAGGGTTGAGGCTTTCCCTGTCAAAATTCTCATCCGTAGGAGAAGAGGACCAGATTTCTCCTGTTACCTTATCCCGGAGTATCATTACAGAATAATTTTCTTCCAGGCTCAGTTCGTATCTTTCATTTTCAATCCTGCTGTCACTGCTTCCTTCCGAAACATAGGATACGGTCGCAGTTTTCCGTTCATTCTTCGAATCCCCGCAGGCACAGAGAAAAACGGTGATCATAAGAAGCAGGACTTGTATCAACCTTTTAATTTTCATCAGAACAGGTACCTCGCTTCCATGATTACTTCTTTCACAAAAGTAATAAACTGCATTGACAGGGAAAACAGCAGCGCTGCCGATGCCCAGATCAGCATCATGGTAAAGAGGGAAAGCAAAGTTACCACCGCCGTTTTGCCCAGGGTGAAATGATTCATCTCCTTCATGGCCATCAGAAACATCGCCACAATCCAGAAGAGCATCCCGCTGTATATCCCGTAATACAGGCCGCTCTGTCCGATTTCCAGTATCCTTGAAAAAAGAGTCAGCAGGGGCACGATAATCAGAAAAGGTATCATGGAATAGCTTATGGCAAGCATGGATTCCAGAAACTTCGTCTCACCGTCAAGAATGGTAGTCATGGCATAGGATGCCACCCCCCAGGTCACCACCGGAAGGAATACCTTGGCACTCTCGAAAAGGATATTAGCGTTTTTCACGTCTACAGTAGCCAGCGGGTAATGAGTGCCGTAAATGGATATAATCTGCATGACCAGCGCCAGAAAGATGATTACCGGAATCACCCAGTATCCGATCGCTTCCCTGTGTCTCTTTATGTACTCAAAGGTTGCTATGGGATGAAACAAAACCATCACCGAAAGTCTTAACGCCTCTTTCATCGCAGGTCACCTCCCATCTGTGCTGTCTGCGCCCATATCTTCGCCTTGTCCTTCGCCAGGCATATCAGCTTATATAATCCGATGACTACGGCAAAGGCTGCAATAACCACCCAGATAAAATTTTTCCGGAACAGTTCATGCCTGTACTCGGAATAGGCCTGGGAGTATCCCTCCCTGTCATCACCTAACTTATACTGATCCAGGGATTCCTTATACTTCTCCTCCTTGAAAAGAGCTTTCCCAAGACCCTGATGCGCCAGAGCGTAATTGGAGTCAATCTCCGCCACCTTCTGCCAGTATTCCTTAGATTCCGCATATTTTCCCGCATCATACAGAGTTACAGCCTGATGCACCAGGGTAATAAATTCTGTGGGTTTCAGAATGGTCACTGTTCCCGAACTGTAGTCCAGCACATAGAGAAATCCCTCGTCATCCACGTCCAGACTGACCGGCACGGAATAAGTGCCCGCGTAACTGCCAATACCGCCGAAGGCCGCCAGAAGATTGCCGTCCTGGTCATACTGATAGAGCAGCCCCGTATTCTTGTCAACCACAGTAAGTATCCCGTTATCCGCTACCGTAATATCTGCAAAAAACGGCTTCGTCAGCTCCTTTTTTCCCTTCTGCCGGATGGAAAACCCATAGGTATCCTCAGGGTAAGTATTATTACCCACAGAATTCAGACGTCTGATCTGATTCTTTTCTCCGGTAGCCAGAACACCGTAGATCATGCCGTCATTTCCTATCATAAAGTTGGAATAAGATGCAGGCTGCTGTTTCATGGTTCTCTCAATCTGAGACCTGGACCCGAAAGTTCTGACCAGGAGACGGCTGAGGGAGAATCCCACCTCCACCGCACCCAGGTAACCATGGAAATTGTTTGCCCTGTCTATACTCATCAGGTTGGCGCCCTTCAGGGCATAAATATTTCCGATACTGTTTAATGCGATCTTCTGTGCATCAAAGGCAAAGGTATCCGAGAGCAGATTGGAATCCGGCTTTCCAAAGGTTTCCAGACTGTTCCCTTCCTGATCTATCACCACAATCCTGAGGTTTCCCGTATCCGCAATCCAGATATTCTTCTCCCCATCCACAAAAATTCCACAGGGGTTTTTCAGCTTCTGGTCAAATGCCTCCGTATATTCCTGCAGGACATTTCCGCTTCTGTTCATCTTCAGAATCCTGTTATTTTCCGAATCCGCCACATAAATATCCGTTCCGTCCAGCAGAATATCCTGGGGATGGCTCAGGGTTCCGTATTCCTTCAGGTTATAAATGCTGTCATACACCTCATAAGCCGCAGGAACCGGCATCAGATTGTCATCCTCGTCCACCACATATGTCCTTCCCGCCGCCAGTACATTCCCGGAGGGAATCAGCCCAAGAACGGTGCTCAGAAGCAGGCTGCTAACAAGTAATCTGAATTTTCTTTTCATCTTCATGGCAGCACACCTCCTCAACTCTTAATTCCGGAATAAGTCATGGTCTCCATCACCTTTCCCCTGAAAATAGCAAACACAATAATTGCCGGCAGGGTGGTGATCAATGTGGCAGCGCCCACGGTTCCGGCCCTTGCTACAACACCGGCGCCGCCGGCCAGCGTTTGTAATGCCAGCGGCAGTGTCTTAAGCGCGTCACTTCTGATAAAAATCAGCGGTGAAAAATAGTCGTTCCAGTTGTTCACAAAAGAGAACACCGCCAGGGTACTCCATGCGGGCTTCAGCAGGGGCATGGCGATCTTCCAGAAGATGCCAAGCTCCGAGCAGCCGTCTATCCTGGCCGCTTCCAGAATGGAATCCGGCAGCTGTTCGCAAAACTGCTTTACCAGAAAGAAGTTATATGCCACCGCAATCTTGGGAATAATCAATGCCAGGTAGGAATTGACAAGCCCCAGCTTATTTACCACAAGGTAATTGGGAATCTGGGTCACATGGGTGGAAAACATCAGCGCTGCCAGTACAACCGCGAATATGGCGTCCGCACCCGCCGGCTTATGCTTGGTCAAACCGTATGCGCCCAGGCTGCAGACCAGAATGCTCAGCACGACCGTGACCACCGTAGTAAAGATGCTATTGAACACATATCTGGTGAAAGGAACTACCGATGCGTTCAACGAGGTAAGCAAATCGCTGAAATTCTGCATCGTCGGATTGTGACAGATAATCCTGGGAGGATAGATATACAATTCCTCTGTGGACATCAGCGCTCTGCACACCATAGCCACCAGCGGCAGCCCGGTAAAGCATACCAACGCTCCCAGCAGGAGAATGAGCAAAATCTGACCAAACTTTATCTTTTTTCGTCTTAATATTATAGCTTTCATCCGCTTTCTACTCCTCCGACTTAAACAGCCTCATACATACCCGGCCCATCACAAAGGTAATCAGGAACAAAATCATGGCGACGGATGAAGCGTATCCCATGTTGTACCGGGTAAACGCATAATCGTACAAGTGCGCCACTATAGTGTGGGCCGAATAATTGGGGCTGGGCATTCCTGCCACGGCGGTTGCCACGTCAAATACAGCAAAGGAACCTACAATAGAATTAATGGCACCGAACAAAAGCTGGGGCTTCATCAACGGCCAGGTGATATAACGGAGTTCCTGAAACCGGCTCTTAATTCCATCTACTCTTGCCGCCTCATAGAGAGCAGGATCAATATTCTGAAAACCGGCCAAAAATACCAGAAAGCCTGTGCCCATACTCATCCAGACCGAAATCAGCATGACTACCTTCAGCACATAATTTGAATCGCTTGTCCAAAGGATGGGTTCCGTAATCAGTCCCGCTTTCAGCAACAGATTATTCAAATATCCGTACCTGTCTCCGGAGAAGATAATCAGCCAAATTGTGGACATGGCCACCCCGCTGGTCAGAGACGGTGCGTAAAAGGCCAGGGAAAAGAACCCTTTTCCCTTTTTCACCAGAGTGATAATCCATGCCATGAAAAAGGATGCAAAATAGCCGATAGGACCGGTAACCAGCGCAAACAGCATGGTGTTCTGCAATGCCTTCAGGAACACATCGTCATCCAGGATCAGGTACTGGTAATTGTCAAACCACACAAAGGAGGGGGCCTGAATCATATTGTAATTGGTAAAGCTGGTTCCCATTGAAACCGCCACGGGAACAATGGTAAATACAGTGAATAATACAAGAAAGGGCATCAGGAACAGGTAGCCTGTCTTATTGCGCCTGATCCAGGCTTTTCCGTTCATCCCGGGATTTTTCTTCATTTTGGCTCCTCCTATTCTAGATTAAACTCTTTTCTTTTATTGATAATTTCTTCATCAATATCCTTTACCGCCCTTTCCAGTGCGTCCCGGACATTTTCGTTATTTACACACACTCTGTTCCATGCGTTGATGATATGGCGTCCGGTAAAGTATCCGCCGGGAACAATAGGCTGCTCTATAGCCGTCTCAAGGGAATCTTTGATAACCGCCTCATCATCCCTGTCCCAGGGAAGACTGTAAAATGCCTCCTTGTTCGCCGTATTCCATCTCGCCCCGGTACCCAGCAGCGCCTCAAGCTGTCTCCCGTAATTTACCTGGGTTTCTTCGGAAAGCCACCACTGCAGGAACTGCCACGCCTCCTGCTGTAAATCGGACTGTTCCAAAATCATGCAGGACGTGGAGGAAATGGTACCTACCACATTATTCACACTCCCGTCCTCCTGCTTCATTCCCGGAACCGGCGCTATGGCCCATCTGCCATACAGCTCAGGCGCACTGGTCAGCAGTTGAAGATAGGTAGTATAATTGCCGATGCCAATGGGCTGGGTGCCCGTCCTCATCCTGGTGAAGAAGTTGGACTGTTCATCCACGTCATAATTTGTGTACATATTGGTCCACATCTTGAATGCGTCGTAAGCCACTGCGCTGTCGAGAGCACTGCTCCTTAAGTCTTCCGAATAGTACGCGCCGCCCTTTTGCAGCAAAAGCATGGTAAAACCCCTGTACGCGCTGGGCGATGTGGTGGATATAGTAGTGTCCACAGGAAAGGCAAAGGTCATGCTGTTTTCATAAAGGGTAGGCAGAACTGTCTGCAGCAGGTCATCCCAGGTCTCCGGAATCTCTATCCCCAAATCTTCTATAATGTCCGTGCGGTAAATCATACAGGTAAAATCCATGGTCTCCGGAAAAGCATACACACCGCCGTTATACCTGTAGGGCTCAAACATAGTGTTGTAATACTGGGCCGCCAGCTCTTCATAGCCTTCGAACTGTGTGAGGTCCACCGCAGCCCCTCTGAAAGCAAACTCGGACGGCAGATTATAATCCACACTCAGGGCCACATCCGGCGCATCATTTGAGGTTACGGAAAGCATCAGCGTATTGATGGAACCGGTAGACAGCTGCCCGCTGGGAATAACGTTCACATTAACGACGATTCCCGTCTTTGGTGTAAACTGCTCGTCCGCCATCTCCTTCAAAAGCTCACCCCAGTCAGCACCTCTGGCAATCCAGACCTCCAGCACCTTCTGCTCCCCCGACGCGTCGGTTACCATGCCTATGCTGTCATAATCCTTAAAGAAGGACATCACAAAATTGACAGTGGTAGCCCAGGCCTTTTTCAAAATAGATGTCTTTGGCACAACGAATTCCGTATCCGGGGATGTGACCTCTATATAATCCAGACACAGCGGACATATCTGGATGCTGGTGATATAAGTTCCCATGTTGGACAACGCCGTATCCAGCTCGCTCAGTGCCCTGGGAATAGTGTCCACATCCTTCTGAAATTCCCGCAGCATATCCACAATAGTGCGGTAGTTATTTTCCATAGAGGTCTTCTCGTTACTGATAACCGCCAGCAGATCCGCCGTCTCCTCCAGCCTATCCGCTACGTATCCCATTTCATCCGCCAGCTCAGGCATACTCCTGTACAGCTCATACTCATAGTTAGGATCCGGTTCCGTCCCGGTAATCTTCGTAATTTCCCGGGTCAGATCGGAAAGATACTGCAGGTCATCTATGGTTCTCTCGATAATTTCCGTAAAGTCCCCCAGCTTTACCTCCAGGGTCAGCTCGTGAGTTCCCTTTTCCAGGTAAAACAGGTACGGATTTCCCTCTTCGTCGGAAAGTGTCTCACCATACCATATCTTATTGTAGTCGAAGCGGTAGAGCTTCATTTCTTCAAAGGGTACATTGCCGTCTATGGTGATCTTTCTGTAGGAAGGCATTCCGTTGGTCGTCGACTGGGCAGTCTTCATATTTATGGTGTACAGGCCGCTCTCCGGAACCGTAATATTCCAGGAAACGCTCTGATTCCCCACTCTCCACCGGTATCCCCCCACGGTATTCAGCAGTCTTACGGTCAAATCATAAGGTTCTACATTGGGATCCACATTGTTTTCACGCCGAATCACGGAATCGTTCCTCCAGGAGCTGTCCTCCGCCTGAATTTTGATATTGCTGCTCTCGGAGGCGTTCCTATATCCCTGCCGTTCATATTCCGCATATACTTCCGCATAACTCTTTACCGGCTCCGGCGCCGCGACGGTCAGGTTTCCGATGCCCATCGCCTGATCTATGTAACGGAAGGTCAGACTGTGCTTCCCTTCTTCCAGATAAAACAAAAGAGGATTTTCGAAAAAGCCCTGGCCGTCCTGAAGTCCCACTGTCTGCCAGATGCAGTCCTCCTCCTGGACGGGCCAGACCTCGTCACCGATACTGTTCCAGGTGACATTACCCTCCCGAAATACTCTGTAAAAGCTGATAGAAGCTGCCTCCTCGAAGGGCATGACACCGTCAATCAGAACCATCCTCTGTATCTTGGCCCCGTTTCCTTCCAACGCCAGATAATCCACTGTAAATTCATAAAGACCTCCGGAGGTGATCTCAAACTCCCAGGTTACGGAATTATCCTCCTCCCCCGAGTAAACCATGGTATCCCCGCCTTCGTAGTCTTCGGCATCCGCAAGCCTGGCGTCCCCTTCGAGTATAGCATCCCGGGCAGACAGCGTAAGCCTGTCCGTCCCTTCCCGACGGCCGGACTTTGCGTAATCCTCCAATGCCTGGGTATAACCGTAGGTAACATTTTCCATACCCCGTTGGGGTGTCATGGCTTCCCGGTCTATCTGAGGAACCGTTCTCCTGCTGCCAATCAGCTCAAATACCGGCCCTGCTCCCACAAGTACCAGAATCACTACCGCACCTATCAGCCATTTTTTCTTTTTCCCAACATTCATAACAGATCCTGCCTTTTCCTTCCGCATTTACCATTTATTAATGTCCCAGCCGTCGTCACCGCGCAAGATTGTTTCCGGCGATATTGCCTTGCGCTCCTCCTCGGGAATCTGCTTTACCCAGGCCACGCGTCCGGTACTCTCTCCTCCGGGGCCGGTGCTTCCCCATTCACTATAGCGAGTGGTCTCTTCCCGTTCCGGCTTTCCCCAATTATGCCAGCCCTCCGGTTTAATATGTGCACCCATATGGCAGTCCGCAAAGATCACGTTGGCCGCATCCCTCCCTTGCAGATATATGGCCCACTGTACGACGCGATCGCGGAAGCCCAGCGCCATAA
>CANPOY010000063.1 GCA_947575805.1 uncultured Lachnospiraceae bacterium | reverse complement strand
GTCATGGTCATGCTCGTGGCATTGGTCATGGCCGTCCTCGTCATGATGGCAGTGCTCATGCCCGTCATGATGATGGCCGCAGCAGGGGCAATCTTCGTCTTCATGATGATGGTGATGCTCGTGCTCCTCTTCATCATGCAGCTGCTCCATCATTTCCCGCATCATTTCGTCCAGGGTATCCGCCCCTTCAATGGTTTCCAGCACAGTCTTCCCCTCCAGCTGGTCTAAAGGCGTTGTGATAATTGTCGCCTTATCATTATGCTCACGGACAAGGGCAACACACTCATTCAGCTTCTCCGGACTCACCTTATCCGTCCTGCTTAAGATAACCGTGCCCGCAAAGGCAATCTGATTGATAAAAAACTCACCGAAATTTTTAATATACATTTTAGCTTTGGAAGCGTCCACTACCGCCACGGCGCTGTTTACCTGCACATCCAGATCCGACGCCACATTCTCTACCGCCTTCAGCACATCGGAAAGCTTGCCCACGCCGGAAGGCTCAATGAGAATCCTCTCCGGGGCATAAGTCTCAATGACCTCCTTCAGCGAAGTCCCAAAATCTCCCACCAGGGAACAGCAAATACAGCCGGAATTCATTTCCTTAATCTCAATGCCGGCCTCCTTCAGAAAACCTCCGTCGATGCCGATCTCACCGAATTCATTCTCAATCAGCACTGTCTTGCTGCCGTCCATAGCCTCCTTCAGCAGCTTTTTGATCAGGGTTGTCTTTCCTGCCCCTAAAAATCCCGAAAACACATCTATCTTGGTCATTTACCTCATCCTTTCTGCCTGTCAATTATGTGAAATAAGAAAATTTCTTATTCGCCCAAACCTCCACCAGGGCCGCCACCCTGCGGCAGCATACCTTTCTCCGGTTTTCACAAAACATTATAAACCCTGCTCTGGGAAAACACAAGGACGATTCATAAAATCCGGATGCCTTAACCCAAAACAACTGCATACTGTTTTTATTTATAATCATCCAGAATACTTGCATAACAGGCCGGTCTTCCATATACTAAAACTGTCAATAAATTTGTACTACAGCAGAAAAAAGGAATTGGTAATCCGAACCGTCCGTATGCTCTCCGGCGGAATCCCCTGCTCTTATTGTATAAAATGTTTTGAAATAAAAGCATAGATTCTCAAATAAAAGATATTACGGAAAATATGTCAATAAACAGAAAAGTTATGCTTTGAATAAAATATAGCAGGTTTGAAGAGAAATGTTAATCCTCTTGCAGCCACGTATTAAGCCATATCAAATAGATTAACAGTGTTCCCTATGGCTGCAGCAGCTCCACCTCCGCCAGAATCAGGCTTAAGGGTACCACAGCCAGCTCCCCATCTTCATTCCCCCCGGATATAATGCCCAGGAGATGCCCCTGTCTGTCAAAAAGACCGCCGCCGGACATACCCTGCCTGCCTTCTGCTTTCACCCACATCATATACTGCCCGTAATCCTCCATGAAGATCCAGTGATCCAGGATCACTCCCTCGTAGGCTTCCCCTGCCACGCCGCTTCTGCTCCCCATGACGATACAGCCCTGACCGGAAGCTGCCGCATCCAGACTAGCCTTATCTATATTGGCACAGAGGCACTGCTCCAGAGTATCCTCAGACACTTGGCTGCCAGCTACCCGTACCACGGCAAAATCCCCGGTTTCAAAACATTCAAAATCCTCCGTGGACACACAACTGCCATCGGCAAAAGTAACCTGCACGGAAGCATCCGCCTCTTCCAGCACATGAGCAGCTGTCAGAATCAGCAGCCTGTCTTCCTCCACCCTGCAGACCACACCGCTGCCCAGCAAGCCTTCCGCCCGAAGCTGGACCATCATGCCGTCTCCGGCTCTTTGAAGCATATCCGCCAGGTTCTCATTATCCGGATCCTCGAACTGCAGAAGCTCCATCGTCCTTACAAAGATCACCCGCTCCTTTTCGCTATCCTGTATTTCCTTATCCTGATGCGCACCTACTCCCGGCCCTTTTTTGCCCACACAACCTGACAGGGTGCCCAAAAGCATGCACAGCATAACATAATGATAGAAGCGCTTTTTCAAACTAATCCTCCAGATTCCTGTTCAGTCAATTCCCCCACAGCATACGCCTACAGGCCAAAAACCGGCTTTATGCGCGGCCGTCTGACTCAATACCCATCGAAATAAAAAACAAAGCAAACCTGAGACTGCGGCGAACGCTGTCCAGGCCTGCTAAGTTCTTTTACATTGATAAGCAAGACGATAAGCCGGGTTATGTCATTGGACGGTCATCTATCTAGCACGGCTGTCGCCAGCCGCGTCAAGCGACCCACCTGAAAGCAGGCCGGGCAAGCCTGTAGCTTTCTGTTTGGTCTTGCTTCGGATGGGGTTTACATGGCTCCGGCTGTTACCAGCCGGACGGTAGTCTCTTAAGCTGCCTTTCCACCCTTACCAAAGAGCCGGTATAACCGACTCCCGGAAACGACTTACGCCGTTTTCCCGGCACGTAACCGTGCCCTGGCGGTATCTTTCTGTTGCACTGGCCTTGGAGTCGCCTCCACCGGACGTTATCCGGCATCCTGCCCTGTGAAGCCCGGACTTTCCTCACCTGCAGGCTGCCCAAGGGCAGCCGCAGCCGCGACCGTCTGTCTTACTTACAATCATATATTATATGCTTTTTCCCTCCAAAACACAAGGGCTAATGGAACTTGAGTTTCCGTAGTTTGATCCACATAGTCACTGCCTGGTAGCATGAATCAACCCTTATGTATGACCGGCATACTCTCATATGCGAAAGAGGGCATCAGGATCCGGTTCCGGCGGGGCTTATTTCTGGTACCAATACTCACAGATGCAGCTATTCAGATGGAGCCCCAAATCGGCAGATTGGTACTTTGAAGTCAGGCGCGCCGTAAAACCCGGCATCCGGTCACCCGGAGCGCCCCTCGAAGAATTCCTCCGGCGTCCCCAGATAGTTTTGGACCTTTCCGTCCTTTACCTCCAGGATCTCCGTGGCGCAGGCCCGGATGAAGGCCTCGTCATGGGACACGAAGACAAGCACCCCTTCATACTCCGAGAACATCTCCTCCAGCGCCTCCACCGACGGGATGTCCAGATAGTTGGTGGGCTCGTCCAGGATCAACAGATTGGCCCTGCCCACGAACAGCTTGGCGAAGGCCAGCTTGATACGCTCCCCGCCGGAGAGGACGGCTGCCTTCTTGTGCATGTCCTGGGCGGACAGCAGGAGCCTGGCCAGGATCGTCCGGGCTATGCTTTCATTCTGCACGCTGTCCTCCATCACGTTTTCCAGGACGGTCTTTCCGTAGTCTATCTGGGCCATGTCCTGGTCCAGCAGCCCCATGGAAGCCTTGGGCACCACATAGATGGATCCCTTTTCCAGGGGATATTCCCGGCGAATCAATTTCAGCAGCGTGGTCTTGCCTGCGCCGTTCTCCCCTACCACGGCCACCCGGCTCCGATTCCGGATCTGAAAAGAGGCGTCCTTGAAGATCTCACCGCCGCTTTCGTAGGAGAAACAGACTCCCTCCCCCCTGATCACCACGGCGTTCTCCGGCGGATCGGTAAGGCGGAAATCCGGGCACATCCTGGGCTGCTCTCTGGGCTTTTCCCTGACCTCCATGTGCTCCAGCCGCTCCAGCACGTTTTTGGCGGAAGCCTCCATTTTCCCGGCCTTGGCGTCCTTGGGGTGCTTTGACACCAAGTTTCGGAGCCTCGCCTCCCTGGGGGTCATGCCTTTGGGGAGCTTTTCGATGGAAGCGGCCTTCTTCTTTTTCTGGAGGTACACTTTTTCCAGCCTCCTCTTCTCGCTGGTGTAATTCTCATACTCCGTCCACTGCCTCTGCACAGCCGCTTCCCTGAGGCGGGTGTAATCGTCATAATTTCCTTCGTAGTCGGACAGGCCGCCGTCCTGAACCTCCACGATCCTGGTGCAGAGGGCATTGAGAAGCGCCCGGTCGTGGCTGACGATGACCATGGTTTCCAGCTCCAGGAGCTTTTTCTTCAGAAGCTCGATTCCCTTCATGTCCAGGTTGGCCGTAGGCTCGTCCAGGAACACCAGGCTCTTCCCGCTGCTGAACATCCAAGCCAGCCGCATCCTGGTATCCTCGCCGCCGCTGACCTGCTCCTGCCAGACCTTGTCCTGGACGCGCATAGCCTTCGTCTCTTTTCCGTCCAGTGCAAAGGGGTCCACCCCTTCCGAAAACTGCCGGAAGAAATGGGGTTCGCACATGAGCTTCACTGTCCCGGCATCCGGTTCCAGCTCCCCGGACAGCACCCGCAGCAACGTTGTCTTGCCGGCGCCGTTGGCCCCCACCAGGCCGATGCGCTCCCCCTGGTAGACCACCAACCGGTCAAAATCCAGAACCTTCTGCTCCCCAAAACTCACCACAATATTTTCGGCCTTCAACAATAATTTTTCCCGCATAAAAAAATCCCTCCTGTCCTTTCAGAGGGATTATCCTGATCTTTGCCACTCGTTGCGTCTACAGTCTAAAAAAAGCAGGGCCGACTTTCACGGCGTCCGCAAAACCGAACTCCGATCAGCTTTATGTCCGCTTTGCCGCCGGCTGACTCCTTACCTGTAAAACGCAGGACCATTCCGTAAAAACAGAAACTGCCCCGGAAACACAACACAAACGCGTAAGCAATATGATTATTATAGATAATCCCCGAATCCTGGCATCACAAAAAAGAGGCTTCCCTCTTGCTGTTGGTTTTCTGTCGCCCGATGAAGAAACTATCGAATAATAATCATTCCTTACGTCCTTTCTGCTGTTTTTGATACTATTAATTATAAACAATCTCTCGGAGCATGTCAATCCTGAGTTAATTTGAGTTTCCGTAGTTTGATCCACATAGTCACTGCCTGGTAGCACGAATCAAACCTTATGTATGACCGGCATACTCTCATATGCGAAAGAGGGCGTCAGGATCCGGTTCCGGCGGGGCTCATTTCCGGTACCAATACTCACAGATGCAGCTATTCAGATGAAGCCCCAAATCGGCAGATTGGTACTTTAAAGCAACATACTTATTTTTCAATTGCAGTTGGCGGAAACTCAAGCTAATGGAAATCCTGCAGATTTCCTTCCCGCACATTGTAAGGGGTGCCGCCGTCACAAACAATCCATGAAACCTTTCACATTGCCACCATAATATCATATTTTGTCACATCCAGATAAGCTTTTCCGCTGCCGGCAAAGCTTATCTGAGCGGCATCAAACGGCGTATAAATCAAGGACGTCATCACCTGCTGCCCATCATTGACAAAAATCTCCACGGAATATCTGTCAATCAGAATTCGAAGGCTTAACACTCCGTTTATACTCTCAGCCTTTATGCTTCGCGTACCGATTATATCCTTTTTATAGCCTGAATGGGTACGGTCAAATGTAAGCACCTGCTCTTCCCTGTCATAGACAATCTCTGAATACAGCCTTCCGTCTGACGCCAGCTTAATTCTGCATTTTCCGTATGAATCACCTTTTAAGCGAAGCTCCAGATCTGCACACCTGCCTTCAATGCCTTCCAGCCATGTTTCCTTTTCAACACACACGTCCTGATAGGAAACCACATTCTTACGATAGACCTCTAATTCCCGCACAGGTCGCTGACAGACTCTGCCATTCTTTAGCGACAGCTCTCTGGGAATCGTCATCATGCCTGACCACGGCTGACTGTCAGGATACATGGGGTTATCCCATGACTGCATCCAGCCAATCATCACTCTTCTCCCGTCCGCTGTCTGCATCGTCTGGGGCGCATAAAAATCAAGCCCGTAATCCACGCTCTGAATCTTCTCACGGTTAAACCGGAATCCTTCTTTTTCATAACTTCCCATCAAAAACGCAGTATTATTTCCGTTATGGAATTCCAGCCCCTCCGCTTCCATTTCCTGCGGCGAAATCATCAGAATCTGCTTATCCGCCAAAGGGTAAAAATCGGGACACTCCCACATTTTACCACATTTATTCTCACTGCGGTCCAGAATTCCCGCAAATTTCCATTCTCCTAACGCGTCGGCATAAAACAATGCTATCTGGCCGCTCCCATCGCCGCTGCGGCTTCCGGCAACCATATAATATCTGCCGTCCTCCTTCCACATTTTCGGATCCCGAAAATCCTCCCTGCTGCTTCCCTCCGGGAGCATGTCGGCGGAAACCACCGGATTTTGCTCCAGCTTTTGATAGTCTATGCCATCCCCTATGGCAATGCACTGATTCTGGCGGATACTTTTTTCCCCATTCTCCAGTATTTTCTCTTCTACGCCGGTATAAATCAGGACCTGCTTATCTTCATCCTCGATGGCGCTGCCGGAAAAAACACCAAAATTATCATATGCACAATCCGGCGCCAGCGCCGCCGGAAGGTACTCCCACTGAATAAAGTCCCTGCTTTTGGCATGTCCCCAGTGCATGGAATTCCACTGTGTCGCATAGGGATAATATTGAAAAAACAAATGATACTCTTCTTTATACTCGGAAAATCCGTTCGGATCATTCATCCATCCCACGGGATTGGAAAAGTGAAATGCCGGTCTTTTGTGATCCAGTATTTTCCCTACTGCTTCCTTTTCATATTTTCTTGCTTTTTCCAATAATTCGCTCATGTTATTCCTTCTCCCCACTCCTTTTCTGCTGCCAAAAAGGACAGATTGCAATCAAAATATTTCTGTATTAGATGATCGCCAACCGCCGTTTGCTTCGGCGGCCTATGGAAAAAGGCGCTATGGCTGTGATGCCATTGCGCCTTTGAAATATCTTCCCGTTTCCCTACACATTAAAGCAGCTTCCACCCACGAATTCCCTGCAGATGGAGTTATTGGGCAGGCTCTCACTGGGCACGCTTAAGAAGTAATCCAGAAATTTCAGCAGTCTTTTTGCTTCATAATACTCCGGCTCCTCCTTGGGAATCTGGAACAACAGCGGCTCCGCAAAGGTCTTCAACACCGCCAGCTCAAAGATCTGGGCCGAGTTGAACATGGCATCCGCTTCTTCCTGGAAAGGAAAAATATTCTCTTCCTCCCCCCGTCTCACGGATGGCCACATGCGTATGGTCCGCTGAGCGCTGGATCCCCTGGTCCTGGCATCCCGCACCATCCTGCGCAGCAGCCGCCCGTCCGTGGTGGGAATCCTGTTATGATTGTCAATATTCAAGGCCGTCAGGGCGCTGATGTAAATCTTGTACTTGCTCTCTTCCGGAAGGGCATAGGACATTTTCGGATTCAGCCCGTGGATTCCTTCGATCACCAGAATATCGTCGGCCGCCAGCTGCTTGTAATTTCCCCGGTATTCCCGCTGTCCGGTCTTGAAATTAAAGGTGGGCAGCTCCACCCGTTCCCCTCCAAGAAGCTTGACCATATCGTCGTTAAACTGCTTGACGTCAATGGCGCCAAGGCACTCGAAATTATAATCCCCGTTCTCGTCCCTGGGAGTCTGCTCCCTGTTTACGAAATAATCATCCAGCGCAATGGGATGGGGCGTCTTGCCCATGGTCCGCAGCTGAATGGAAAGCCTGTGGGAAAAGCTGGTTTTACCGGAAGAAGACGGGCCTGCAATCATGATAAACTTTACGTTGCCCCTGGCCAGAATATCCTTGGCAATCTCACCGATCTTTCGCTCCTGCTCTGCTTCCTGTATCAGAATCAGATCGCTCATGGAGCCGCTGCAGATCTGGTCGTTTAAGTCTCCCACCGTCTCAATCCCCGCTTTTCTTCCCCAATCCTGAGAACTTTCCATGGTCTCAAACAGTTTCCTTCTCTCATCGAAAGGTTCTACCACTGTGGGATTTTTCCGGGACGGGAGCAACAGCATAAAGCCCTCCTCGTAGGGCATCAAGTCAAACCATTTCACATACCCTGCGTTGGGAAGCATATATCCATAGTAATAATCACAATAGCCTTCTATCTCATAGATGTTCACAAGGGAACTCATGCGGTAGCGAAACAGCCTTTCCTTATCCTTCATTCCCCTGCTCCGAAACAGCTCCATGGCATCCTCCAACGGATAAGAGCGCTTCATAAAGGGCATCTTCTTCTCCACCAGCTCCAGCATACGAGCTTTGATTTTTTGCGCACTTTCCGCTGTCACCGGCAGCTTTCCCGCTACATTCACATAAAGCCCCTGCCCGATGGCAAATTCCACACAGCTTTCCTCTGCCGCCTCGGCGCCGAACACGTCGCATATTCCCTTTAAAAGCAGCATAGTGGCCGTTCTCACGTAAGTCTTATAGCCCACGTCATCCCTGAGGGTAAAGAATTTCACCGTGCAGTCCTTTGTCACCTTCTTGAACAGCTCTCTGATCTTTCCGTTGGCCGCCACCAGGGCAATCATCCCCTCATATTCCTTCTGATACTCCGCAGCAATGGTTTCATATGCCGTTCCCTGAGCATATTCCCGCTTTTCGCCGTTAATCGTAACCGTTACCATTGACATCCTTCCTTTCATTCCGCCCCACAGGAGGGTAGGTAACCCTCTCCCCGGACATAATATTCAGCTTATTCACGGCCTCCCACGCATGCCGCCCTGCAATCCCCGAAACCGGCCGAGTGCCGTCTCAATTTCCGCAAGCTCCTGCCTGATTTCCACAATTCTTTCTACGCTTCGGGGACTGCATTCCGCCTCCAGCTTCGCCAGGATTTCCCCTGCCTTTTCCCTTTTATGCAGCAGGTACTGCCTCAGCACCGGATGTCCGGCATTCAACAGCAGTTCCCCATACTCATCAAAAATATTCTGCCACTTTGCCTCTTCGCTGTTTTCCCGCGGGCCTTTATCCCCATTCTGCCCCATATCCCGCTCTGCAGCCGCTTTAGCGCCCACTGCTCTCATGGCAAAGTAATACTTGCCGTCTTCGTATACCGCATTTTCCGCCTGGATCGTAAATCCCGTCCGGCGCAGAAATGAGCGGAATTCCTTCAGCTCTGACTGGGGCTGCAGGATCAGCTCCTTCATGCCCCCGGCCTTCTCCGGCTGAGCCCGCAGAATCCTTTCCATCAGCCTGCCGCCCATACCGGCACAGATTAAGGTCTCGGCCTCCCCGCTTTCCATCTCTTCCATTCCGTCAGACAGCCTCACGCTGATATATGTATCCAGTCCGCAGTCCTTCACATGCTCCCGCGCCGCCGCAAGCGGGCCTTCCCGCACATCCATGGCCAGTACATGGGGACTGATCCCCTTCTGCACCAGATAAATAGATAAGTACGCGTGGTCACAGCCCACATCCGCCACGGAATTTCCCGGTGTCACCATCTCCGCCAGCATCTGCAGCCGCTTTGACAATACGACCTGCCCGTCCTTTTTCAATCCAGATAATCCTTCAGCTTCCTGCTGCGGCTGGGATGGCGCAGCTTTCTCAGGGCCTTGGCTTCGATCTGGCGAATACGCTCACGGGTGACGTTAAATTCCTTTCCCACCTCTTCCAGCGTACGAGCCCGACCATCGTCCAGACCAAATCTTAAACGAAGCACCTTCTGCTCCCTCTCCGTCAAAGTCCCAAGCACCTCCACCAGCTGCTCCTTCAGCAGGGTAAAAGCGGCGGCATCCGCAGGCACCGGCACATTGTCGTCCTGAATAAAATCACCAAGGTGGCTGTCCTCCTCCTCACCGATAGGAGTCTCCAGAGACACCGGCTCCTGACTGATCTTCAGAATCTCACGCACCCGGTCCACGGGCATATTCATCTCCTCCGCGATCTCCTCCGGGGTCGGTTCACGCCCCAGCTCCTGCAGCAGCTGGCGGCTCACACGGATCAGCTTATTGATGGTTTCCACCATGTGCACCGGGATGCGGATGGTTCTGGCCTGGTCCGCAATGGCTCTGGTAATAGCCTGGCGAATCCACCAGGTTGCATAAGTCGAAAATTTGTAACCCTTGCGGTAATCAAATTTCTCAACAGCCTTAATCAGACCCAGGTTGCCTTCCTGGATCAGGTCGAGAAACAGCATTCCCCGTCCCACATAGCGCTTGGCTATACTGACCACCAGACGCAGATTCGCCTCAGCCAGCCGCTTCTTGGCACTCTGGTCGCCCAGCTCCATTTTCTTGGCCAGCTCAATCTCTTCTTCTGCGGAAAGCAGGGGTACCTTGCCGATTTCCTTTAAATACATGCGGACCGGATCCTCAATACTGATGCCGTCGGGCACGGTGAGGTCAATGTTCTCCACATCCACCTCGTCCTCATCCGTCAGAATAATCTCCTCGTCGTCCACATCGTCGGTCTCGGTAATGCGGAGCACATCCACATTATTCTGCTCCAGCACCTCCAGAATCTTTTCGAACTGTTCCTCCTCCAACGGCATGTCCCCGAAAAAATCACTGATTTCCTGATATTCCAGCACGTTTTTCTTTTTCTTTGCGGCCGCTAAAAGCTCTCTGACCTTCTCGTCAAACCTCGCCTGTATGTTTTCATCCATCGTAGTAATTCCATCCTTCCTTCGGGATAACGGCTCCCTTATTCTATAATCATTGCCCTAATCCAGCGAAATATGCGCTTTCGCCAGCTCCTCAAGGGCTTTCTTGCCAGCAATCACCTGATTCAGCGCATTAACATCACTGCCCAGTCTTGCGGAAAAATATTCGTAACTGTTCTTTTTAACGGAAAAAAGAATATCATGAAAGGCTTTCTCCCTGTCCTGCTTCGTTGCCAGCTCGGGAAGATTGGTGTTGAAAAGCTCCGCCGCCTCACGCTGCTCTTCCACATCCTCAAAGGTACTGATAATGCCGGCCGGATGAAAGGCCCCCCCGTCCATGTCCGCAAACAGACGTTCCGCCACCCTGCGGTACAATTCCTCGGTAAAATCTTCCGGACCAACATATTTGCGAACCTTTTCATAAACCGCAGGGTCGTCCGTAATCCAGGTAAGCAGCAGGCGCTGGGCCTTCCTGGCACTTTCCTCCGGACTGCTCTTGCGGGTTCCGCTCCTGGGTCGTTCCACGGGCTTTGCCAGCCCTGTCTGTGCCGCATAGGAAGCAACCAGCTTCCTGAGATTCTCAATGCCGATAAAATACTTCTCGGCCACAGCCTGCAGATAATTGTCTCTCTCCACATCCTCCGTGAAGCCGCACAGCCTCTTTGCGATCTCCCGGTGGAATTTGGTTTTGGATTCCGGGTCGTTCATGTCATACTGCTCCCCCATCATCCTGATTTCATAGAAAAAGCTGTTTTCCGCCTGGTCAATGCGCTCCTGAAAGGCTTCCCTTCCCAGGGCCTTCATAAATTCATCCGGATCCTTATAGGGCCGCATATTGATAACCTTAGCAGTCAATCCTGCATCCCGCAGAATCCCGATGCCCCGCAGAGCCGCCTTCACTCCCGCGCCGTCGCTGTCATAGGCCAGCAGCACGGTGTCCGTATATCTGCGCAGCAGATTGGCCTGCTCCGGCGTAAACGCCGTCCCCAGCGATGCCACCGCCTGAGTAAACCCCGCCTGGTGCATGGATATGACGTCCATGTATCCTTCGCAGATAATGATATTGCCGCTGCGGGCCGTTCGTGCAAAATTCAGCCCGTACAGATTCCGGCGCTTGTCAAATACCGGAGTCTCAGGAGAATTCAGATATTTCGGCTCCCCGTCCCCCATAACACGGCCTCCGAAGCCGATCACCCTGTTGTTCACATCCTGAATGGGATACATGACTCTGTTCCAGAACTGGCATCTGAGTCCGTTTTTTTCGGAAAAGACCGCCAGTCCCGCTTCCTTGATCAGCTCGTCCTCAAACCCCTTGCTGCGAAGGTACTGCACCGGCTCTGCACCGTTCTTTCCCGCATATCCCAGACCGAAACGCTGTATGGTCTCTCCGGTAAGTTCCCTTCCCCGCAGGTACTTCAGGCCGGTTTCTCCGCGGGGGGAGCGGAGCTGGTAATAAAAGAATTTCGCCGCTTCCTTATTCAGCTCCAGAAGCCTTGCCCGTCTGCCTGCCCTTGCCTTCTGCTCCTCCGTGTATTCCATCTCCGGAACCTTCACTCCCGCCCGGTCTGCCAGCAGCTTCACCGCCTCCGGAAAAGAATAGTTTTCGTATTTCATGACGAAGGTATATACGTTGCCGCTGACGCCGCAGCCAAAGCAGTGATACATCTGCTTGCTGCCGGACACGGAAAAGGAAGGCGTTTTCTCCCCGTGAAAAGGACAGCACGCCCAATAGTTGCCGCCCTTCTTCTGCAGCCTGACATACCCTGACACCACATCCACTATGTCGTTTTTTGATCTGATTTCTTCCACTAATTCCTCAGGGTAGTACATGTTACCTCCCAAAGCAATTTACAATATCCAGGACTTGGGTATGTATATATTCTCATAAAGAGAAATTGCAAAACGATCCGTCATGGACCCCACATAGTCACAAACCACCTGTTCTCTGGGCTCGCCCTCAGAGATCAGCCGTATAAATTCATCCGGCATATCGTCAATGTGCTTCATAAAGTGCTGATACAGGGTCTCCGTCAGCATCTCCGCTTTCCCTTCCTCACTCTTGGCTATGGGATTCTGGTAGACGCTTTCGAACATAAACTGCCGCATGGCCTTCATGGCCGCCTCAATACTCTCCGACATGCAGATGTCGTTTTTCCCCATGCTGTTGGTCACAATATCATGGACGAAATGATCCAGCCGTTCGCTGGGTGTTTCCCCTATGACACTGCGGATTTCCCGGGGTACATCCCCTTCCTTCAGAATTCCCGCCCGCACGGCGTCATCCATATCATGGTGAATATAGGAAATCTTATCGGACAGCCGGACCACCTTCCCCTCCAGCGTATGAGGCCTGCCAATGGTCTGATGGTTTAAGATGCCATCCCTGACCTCAAAAGTCAGATTCAGCCCCTGGCCGCCCCGCTCCAGCCTGTCCACAGTGCGGACACTCTGCTGGCTGTGCTCAAAGCCAAAGGGACAGACCCGGTTCAATGCCCGTTCTCCTGCATGTCCAAAGGGAGTATGTCCCAGATCATGCCCCAGGGCAATTGCCTCCACCAGATCCTCATTCAGCTTCAGGGCTTTGGCAATGGTCCTGGCATTCTGCGACACCTCCAGAGTATGAGTCAGACGGGTCCGGTAATGGTCACCCTCCGGGGACAGAAATACCTGTGTCTTATCCTTCAGCCTGCGGAACGCCTTGCAATGCAGGATTTTATCCCGGTCACGCTGAAAAGCCGGACGTATGTCGCACTCTGTCTCCGGCTTTACCCTTCCCTTTGTATTCATATTTAAAGAGGCATAGGGACTCAGGTAATCCTTTTCCCGCTGTTCCAGGCTTTCTCTGATGGTCATACTGCCTCCTCTCCAAACTTCATTCCTTTCATATTATCTAACCCCTGATTCCGCTCCGCGGAATCACACAATCCCAAGGCCAGCTTGTTGGCCTGTGAAACTTAGTACTTCCAAGTCAGCTTGCTGACTTTGCGAAGCAGCCTCTGCTGCGAGCAGTTAGAAGTACTTTTCACGCTATACACTATATATTCTGCACAAAGCCCCAAAATCCTTTTGAATTATTATTTTTTTTCGCCGCAGTCGCCCCCACCCGTAAAACGGGTGGCTCGGGACGCGGGCTCTAAGCCCGCCC
>CANPOY010000062.1 GCA_947575805.1 uncultured Lachnospiraceae bacterium | reverse complement strand
TGGAAAACATACATAAGGTGGGAGCCATCGGAAAGCCCGGTTATCACTGGGAGGCCCGGATCGTGGATGAGCAGGGAAGGGAAACGGTTCAGGGTGAGGTAGGCGAGCTGATTGTCCATGGGCCGGGAGTGATGCTCTGCTATTATAAGAATGCCCAGGCCACGGAAGAGGTATTAAAGGGCGGATGGCTTTATACGGGTGATATGGCCCGCATGGACGAGGATGGATTCATCTATCTGGTAGACCGCAAAAAGGACGTTATCATCTCCGGAGGTGAAAACCTATATCCGGTGCAGATTGAGGATTTCCTGCGGCGCAATGATAGAATTAAGGATGTGGCCGTGATCGGACTGCCTGACGCAAGACTGGGTGAAATCGCGGCAGCCATCATAGAGCTGAAGGAGGGTATTTCCTGTACGGAGGATGAAATCCAGGAATTTTGCCGGGATCTTCCCAGATACAAGCGGCCCAGAAAGATCATTTTCGATAAGGTTCCCAGAAACCCTACGGGCAAAATAGAAAAGCCGCTCCTCAGGGAACGCTACTGCCACGGCAGTCTGGTGGAAGCGCAGATAAACAATTAGAACAGCGGGAGGTACATACATGGATCTTTTTATCAAGCTTATTATGCTGGTTGTTTTCTTCGGCGTTATGATCGGCATCGGCTTCTACTGCCGGCGTCATGCCACCGACGTAAACGGGTTCGTGCTGGGCGGCCGGAGTGTGGGTCCCTGGCTTACCGCCTTTGCCTACGGAACCAGCTATTTTTCCGCAGTGGTCTTTGTAGGCTATGCGGGACAATTCGGATGGAAGTACGGGATTGCCGCCACCTGGGCAGGCCTGGGGAACGCCTTTTTAGGTTCCCTTCTCGCCTGGGCCGTGCTGGGACGCCGTACCCGCATTATGACCCAGCATTTAAACAGCGCCACCATGCCGGAATTCTTCGGGCAGCGCTTTGGCAGCAAGCCCTTAAAGCTGGCGGCCTCGGCAATCATCTTTATCTTCCTGATACCCTACACCGCCAGCCTCTACAACGGCTTAAGCCGTCTGTTCGGCATGGCTTTTGATATAGATTACAGCGTATGCGTGATCGTCATGGCAGTGCTTACCGGAATCTATGTCATAGCCGGAGGCTATATGGCCACCGCCATCAATGACTTTATTCAGGGCATTATCATGATCTTCGGTATCATTGCCGTGATCGCCGCAGTGCTGAGCAGTCAGGGCGGCTTCCTTACTGCCCTGGAAAAGCTTTCGGCAGTCAGCGATCCGGCGGTTTCCACCGCGCCGGGCGTATTTAACTCCTTTTTCGGCCCGGATCCCGCAGGACTTCTGGGCGTGGTAATCCTCACCAGTCTGGGAACCTGGGGGCTGCCCCAGATGGTGCAGAAATTTTATGCCATTAAAAGCGAAAGTGCCATCAACAAGGGCATGATAATCTCTACCGTTTTTGCCTTGATCGTTGCGGGTGGCTGCTATTTTCTTGGCGGCTTCGGCCGGCTCTTCAGCGACAAAGTAGACATTGGCGCAAACGGCTATGACTCTGTGGTGCCCACCATGCTCTCAGGGCTTCCGACGATTCTCATTGCTGTGGTGGTGATCCTGGTGCTTTCCGCTTCCATGTCCACCCTTTCCTCTCTGGTTTTGGCATCAAGCTCCACCTTGACGCTGGACTTTATTAAAGGTAATATAATAAAGGAGATGGACGAGAAGAAACAGGTGAAATGGATGCGGGCTCTTCTGGTTGTGTTTATCGCCATTTCCGTAGTATTGGCGTTGATCCAGTACCATTCCAACGTCACCTTCATTGCCCAGCTCATGGGAGTGAGCTGGGGTGCCCTGGCCGGTGCCTTCCTTGCCCCCTTCCTTTACGGGTTATATTGGAAGCGGACCACCAGGGCGGCCTGCTGGGTCAGCTTTCTGTTCTCTTCGGTGGTAATGCTGGCTAATATCTTCTTCCGTTCCGCTTTTCCGTTATATCTGCAGTCACCCATTAATGCCGGCGCCTTCTGTATGCTGGCCGGGCTTGTGATCGTGCCGGCAGTAAGTCTCTTAACAAAACCACCGGCAAAGGACAGACTGCATGAGATCTTCGCCTGCTACCAGAAGAAGGTAACGGTTTCGGTAACGGATTCCATCGGAGAAAAGTGTGAAGAAAATCGCTAAGCCTGCAAAGTACGCAGACTAAGAAATTTTATGGCTTCACACCGAAGAATGCCGGGTACAGGTATTCTTTCCTGAACTAAAAATTTTTTCAATGCCCCAGGAGGGGGACTTCCTTCCCTGGGCGGAATGAGAGGACAAATGAAAACATTAATGCTTGGCAACGAAGCCGTTGCCAGAGGTCTTTATGAGGCAGGGTGCTGCTTTATTTCCAGCTATCCCGGAACACCCAGCACGGAGATCACTGAGTGCGCGGCAAAATACGACGAGCTGTACGCGGAGTGGGCACCCAATGAGAAGGTAGCCCTGGAAGCCGCCTTCGGTGCTTCCCTGTCCGGAAAGAGAAGCTTCTGCGCCATGAAGCATGTGGGGCTGAACGTGGCGGCAGATCCGCTCTTTACCATCTCCTATACCGGTGTGAACGCAGGACTTGTAATCGGTGTAGCCGACGACGCCGGTATGCACAGCTCCCAGAACGAACAGGATTCCCGCCATTATGCCCGGGCGTCAAAGCTTCCCATGCTGGAACCTTCCGACTCTGCAGAAGCTCTGGCCTTTGCAAAGCTTGCTTATGAACTTTCCGAGAAATTCGATACGGCAGTGTTAGTCAAAATGTGTACCCGGGTCAGTCACTCCCAGAGCGTGGTAGAAACAGGAGAACGGGTGCTTCCGGAGCAAAAGAAATATGAGAAAAACCCCGGGAAATATATTATGATGCCTGCCAATGCCAAAAGGCAGCATCCGGTGGTCGAAGCACGCACCAGGGCCCTCACAGCCTGGGCAGAGACTGCCGAAATCAACCGGGTGGAAGCAGGAGCGGATACCTCTCTGGGTATTATCACTTCTTCTACCGGCTATCAATATGTAAAGGAGGCCTTCGGCGATACATATCCCGTTCTGAAGCTGGGCATGATCTGGCCCATGCCGGAGCAGAAAATAAAGGACTTTGCAGCTTCCGTCCGAAAGCTTGTGGTGGTGGAAGAACTGGACGGCTTTATTGAAACCCACTGCCGGAGCCTTGGCCTTCCGGTATCCGGCAAGGAACTGTTTTCCAATATCGGAGAGCTGAGCCAAAATCTGGTGAAGGAAAAGCTGGGCGGCGCGGTACAGACCGGCCCTGCTCTTGACGAGGAGATTCCCGGAAGACCGCCGGTAATGTGTGCCGGGTGTCCTCATCGCAGTATCTTTTATGTCCTGAAAAAAATGAAGCTGACGGTGCTGGGCGACATCGGATGCTATACTTTGGGTGCAGTACCGCCCCTTGGAGCCATTGACACCACCATCTGCATGGGTGCTTCCGTCTCAGGTCTGCACGGCTTCGTCAAGGCCGGTGAGGAAGAGAATGCCGGCAAAACCGTGGCAGTCATCGGCGACTCCACTTTCATTCATTCCGGCGTCACAGGCCTGATTAATATTGCTTACAACGAATCCGACTCCACGGTGATCATACTGGATAATTCCATCACCGGCATGACGGGCCATCAGCAGAACCCTACCACCGGCTACAATCTGAAGGGGGATCCCTGCACAAAAATTGACCTGGAAGGTCTCTGCCATGCAGTGGGAATCAAGCGGGTACGGGTAGTGGATCCTTATGACATGGAGGCCTGCGAAACGGCTCTCCGGGAAGAGCTTGCCGCAAAGGAGCCTTCCGTCATTATCTCCCGCCGTCCCTGCGCATTGTTAAAGTATGTTAAACATCCGGGTCCTATCTGTGCCGATTCGGAGAAATGCAAGGGCTGCAAGGCATGTATGAGCATCGGCTGTCCTGCAATCAGCATGGTGGACGGTAAGGCAAAGATCGACGCCACCCTTTGCGTGGGCTGCGGAGTCTGCAGACAGCTTTGTAAATTCGACGCACTATAAAACGGAGGAGCAATATGGAAACGAAAAATATCATGATCGTAGGCGTGGGGGGACAGGGCACCCTGCTTGCCAGCAAGCTGCTGGGACGTCTGCTCCTTGGCAGGGGATATGACGTGAAGGTCAGTGAAGTACACGGCATGAGCCAGCGCGGCGGAAGCGTGGTGACTTATGTCCGTTGGGGGACTAAGGTGTGTTCACCGATTATAGACAAGGGGCAGGCGGACTGTATCCTCTCCTTTGAGCTTCTGGAGGCAGCCCGCTACACGGAATATTTAAAGCCGGACGGCAGAATCATCGTCAACAGCCAGCAGATTAATCCCATGCCGGTGATCGCCGGCACGGCATCCTATCCGGACAACCTGGTCCAAAAGATGGAGGAAAAAGGAATTCATGTGGATGCCCTGGACGCGCTTACTCTGGCGGAAGAAGCCGGAAGCAGCAGAGCGGTAAATCTGGTGCTGATGGGAAGGCTTTCCACGCACTTTGACTTTACGGAGGATGAGTGGATGAACGCAATAGAGGGCAGTGTCCCTCCCAAATTCCTGGAACTGAACAAAAAGGCATTTGTGTCGGGACGAAAGTGAATGAAAGTTCGCGCAGAAAGAACAGGCTGCTTTATAAGCAAAATGCTGCTTAATAATCGTAACATGGAGGATATATGGAACAGTATTATCAAAAAGAAATTGAGACTGCGGACAGAGAACAGGTTCTTGCATGGCAGAATGAGCGCCTTTCCAGACAGGTGCGTCATGTGTGGGACAATGTACCCTATTATCGTGCGAAGATGGAGGCAAAGGGAGTTACCCCCGAAGACATTCAGAGTGTGGAAGATCTGCATAAGCTGCCATTTCTGACAAAGGACGATCTGCGGGAGGCATATCCCTACGGCCTGCTGGCCAAACCCCTTAAGGACTGTGTCCGCATTCAGTCCACATCGGGCACCACCGGCCGCCGGGTAGTGGCTTTTTATACCCAGCATGACGTGGATCTGTGGGAAGACTGCTGTGCCCGTGCCATTATGGCTGCAGGCGGCACCAGGGAAGATGTTTGTCACATTTGTTACGGCTATGGTCTCTTTACCGGCGGCCCCGGCTTAAACGGCGGCAGCCACAAGGTGGGATGCCTGACGCTTCCCATGTCCTCCGGCAATACGGACCGTCAGCTGCAGTTCATGGTGGACCTTGAGGCTACCATTCTCTGCTGTACCCCTTCTTATGCCGCTTTTCTGGCGGAAAGCATCCACGAGCGGGGACTGCGGGACAAAATCAAATTAAAGGCCGGCATTTTCGGCGCGGAAGCCTGGAGCGAAGAGATGCGCCAGGATATACAGAATAAGCTGGGAATCAAAGCTTACGATATCTACGGGCTCACGGAGACCAGCGGCCCCGGTGTTGCTTTCGAGTGCAGCGAACAGACCGGTATGCACATCAACGAGGATCACTTTATCGCGGAGATTATTGACCCGGATACAGGGGAAGTTCTTCCAGACGGCAGCAAAGGGGAACTGGTATTTACTTCCATTACCAAGGAAGCCTTTCCGCTCCTTCGCTACCGCACCAGAGACATCTGCGTACTCACCAGAGGAAAATGCTCCTGCGGCCGTACCCACGTAAAGATGAGCAAGCCCATGGGCAGAAGCGATGATATGCTGATTGTCAAGGGTGTGAATGTTTTCCCGTCCCAGATTGAAACTGTGCTATTGGAGCAGGGCTACCCCGCAAATTATCAGATCCTTGTGGATCGCGTCAACAATTCCGATACCCTTGAGGTGATGGTGGAAATGACCCCTGAAAACTTCTCTGATAATCTGGGCAAGATCACGGAGATGGAGAAGAGCCTGGTGTCAGCTTTAAAAGCCATGCTGGGAATTTACGCAAAGGTGCGTCTGGTAGCGCCCAAGTCCATTACCAGAAGCGAGGGCAAAGCAGTGCGCGTCATCGATAAAAGAAAGATCTGACCGACAGGGAAAATAACCAATTAAATTTATTGTTATGCGCCGGAACAGCGCAGAAAAGGGAGCAGATATGACAATACCTCAAATTTCAGTATTTCTGGAAAACAAAGCCGGACAGCTTGCAGACATCACCGGCATTCTTTCGGAGAATCAGGTGAACATGCGGGCCATCAACATTGCGGAGACCGCGGATTACGGCGTCCTGCGGCTGATTGTGGACGACGCCTCAAAAGCATCCTCCATTCTGCTGGAACAGGGCTTTATCCTTACCATGACCCCCGTGGTGGGCGTGTCGGTTTCCGATACCCCGGGGGGACTCAGCAAGGTACTCAGTGCAATTTCCCGCGCCGGAATCGACGTGGAGTACATGTACTCCGTCTTCGGGCAGAAGAACGGGCAGGCCTGCATGATCTTCCGGGTAGCGGACACGGAGGGGCTGGCGGCCGTTCTGCAGGAAAACGGGATCGGCACAATCACAGGAGAAGACCTGGGACTGCACTGAAAAACAGAAGCATCCGGGCGTAACCCTGGCGGCTGACGAAGAAGCCCTTGTCTCCGCGCCGCTGCAGAAAATACCGGCAGTCTCCGGAATCCCTGGAGACTGCCGTCACATGTGCCGCAATTCATCTCATCCCATCAGTCTATGTATCTGGTGCTGATTTCTCCCCTGCGGCAACTGGCATCTCCTTCTGTCCGCCATTGTGTCCTTCGGTCCCGGTCACAGTAAGATATATATGTCACACAGTATTCTCCCTGCTCATATCCGTACCCGTCTCCGGAATCTTCATACAGCTCGAAGCTGCCGTCTGCTCCTGCATACACCCACAGGCAAATATCTCTTCCTTCCATGGAGGCTGTGCTATCTCCCGGTTCCATTGTAGGTATGACCGCACCCGCTTTTGCAAAAACCGGTATCCTGTCAAGCCTTAATTCTACGGTGATTTCCTGCCCTCCCGAATGCCTCTGGTTGGTATGGAAATCATACCAGTCAGCCCCCGCGGGAAGATATACCTTCCACTCCTTTAGGGGAGCGTCAACCGGAACACTGTTTTTCAGGTAAAGTATTGGTTCCGTCACCGGACATATCATCAGAGCAGGCCCGAACATATATTGCCCTGAAATCTCTGCTGCCCCGGGATCCTCCGGGAAGTCATAGATCAGCGGCCTCATCATCAGGCTGTCCTTTTTCCACACTGCCCCAGCCAGGGAATAAATATACGGAAGCAGCCTGTACCGAAGCCGAGCCGCATTGTGCAGGGCATCATAAAAAAGCTCTCCCGGACTGCCGAAATGCCAGGGCTCCCGCACACAGTCCGTGCCGTGACTCCTGAATATGGGCAGGAACGCACCATATTGAAACCATCTTACATACAGCTCCCTATAACCCAGATCCTCAAGACCATCCTCATAGTCACCGTTCCAATACCACTGCTCGCCTCTCTTTACAAAAAACGCCCCGATGTCCAGTGTCCAGTACGGCAGCCCGCTGGCGCAGAACTGCAGCCCGGCCACAATCTGCCTTTTCAAGGTCTCCCAACTGGCGGAAATATCTCCTGACCATAATATTGTGCCGTATTTCTGGCTGCCGGCATATCCGCTGCGAGTCAGATTTACCACGCGTTTCTCCTGCGACGCGCCCCTTTGCCCCTCGTAAATTCCCTTGGCATGGTAAAGCCCAAATGCGTTCGTTTTTTCCAGGGGCATTAGTTTTGCCGCATCTTCCAGAAATTCCCGGTGCATTTCTCCCACAGGCGGCTTCCTCATCCGCTCCCACTCCGGCGTTACCGGTTCACTGGAATCCGTCCACCACGCGTCAATGCCGTGCCGGAATAAACCTGTTTCTGCCTGATGCCAGTACATTTCACGGCCTTCACTGCAAAACGCATTATAAATATTGCTGTTTGGAAGCAGGAATCCGGCTTCCGCAAACTCCCGGTAATTTTCACTCTTCTCATCCATATGCGGCCAGATGGAAAGCATAAAATGTACATCCATTCCATGCAGGGTACGAATCATTTCCCCGGGATCGGGAAAGCGCTCTTCGTCGAAGGTCTTCTGTCCCCACAGATTCCCCTTCCACGACATCCAGTCCAATATGATCCCATCCACAGGAAAACCAACCGCCCGGAACTTTTCCGCAATATGAACGATTTCTTCCCCGGTCTCATACCGTTCCCGGGACTGCAGATAACCAAAAGTCCATCTGGGCAGCATGGCGGCATGCCCTGTCAGTCTGCGGAAGCCTCTGACTATCTCCTCCAGGTCTCCTGCCAGGAAAAAATAATCCAGGTATTCATCTGCCTCCGTGTACAGATAAGAACCATACTGTGTATCCTCAAAAACAGCCGGCCCCTGTGTGGAAAGCAGGACTCCATATCCCCTGCTCGACAAGAGCATTGGAATCGCTATTTTTAAATTGGCCTGATGCAGATACTGCGTCGTATGCCGAAGATTCCATACCCCTTCTTCCGCCTGCCCCAGTCCGTAAAGCACTTCTTCCCCGTCAAATTCCACAGACAGCCTTGTGCGGTACAGTTTTTTATCAAATTCCCTTTCTGCTTCCCGGATTCTGCGCTTCGTTCCGTCCGGGGTAACAATTTCTTCAATCCTTGTCTTTCCGCCTGCAACCGTCCGGTAGGAATCAAAAGCTTCTACTGTCTTGCTCTCCTGAGCGGCCTCACGCAATAACAGTTTTCCGCCTTTTTCTTCATATCTGACCGAGCCGCTCATGCGGTCAACCTTCACCGTAAGGGAGCCGGTCCGTATACAAATATCCTGTCCCTCCTCCCCGTACGCCCAGGTCACGCTGCCGGACAGATCCTCAAACCCCTCTCCCTGTCGTACCGGAAAAGAGCCGCTTTCGGTATAGGAAACCCGGATTATATCGTCTGTCTGGGGAACAATCCTGATCGTCCCCGATTCCTGCTCCAGAAACAGTGCATTCCCTGTCCGGTATACTCTTTCAATTTCTCTTCTTTTCCTCTTTTTTGCCTCTAACATAATCCCTCCGCCAAATCCTTTTCACAATTCTGTATGAACCGGAAAATTTCATATGCGTCCCAGACGCATTTCGTATCCTTCATACCAACGTAATATGCCGCAAAAAGAATTCTCCCTTCTCAAAATTGTTTTCCCAATACATTATAACACAAAATACATCCGGATTGGGCTCCGCCTAATACATTAGACGGCAGCACAGCCATATCCGCAACTCAAACGATTGTCGCTTTCATTCTGTCTCTCCTCTCTTTACCAGATTAACCACTTGTTCAAGACTCATTTCTCCCATGTCCTGCTTATCAATTTCTGCGTCTCTTTGCCTTACGGATACGGACGTATTTTGTTTCTCCTTTTCGCCTGTGATAATCATATAGGGCACCTTATCCATGCGTGCCTGACGAATCTTATATCCAAGCTTCTCACTTCTGACGTCCACTTCTGCCCGGATATCGCTTTCTTCCAAAATCCCCGCAACTTTCCCGGCATAATCATTATACTTATCTGAAACCGGAAGAACCTTAACCTGTACGGGTGCAAGCCATGCAGGAAATTTTCCTGCATAATGTTCCAGTAAAATGCCAATAAAACGTTCTATCGAGCCAAATACAACTCTGTGCAGCATAATCGGGCGGTGCTTCTCTCCGTCTGCCCCAATATAGTCAATATCAAATCTTTGCGGCAGCTGGAAATCAAGCTGGATCGTTCCGCACTGCCACGTTCTTCCTATGGAATCTTTTAGATGAAAATCAAGTTTTGGTCCGTAGAATGCACCGTCTCCTTCCTTTACGACATAAGATTTCCCCATTCCCTGCACCGCTTTTTCCAAAGCTTTTGTAGCAAGCTGCCAATCCTCATCACTTCCTATGGAGAGTTCCGGTCTTGTTGACAATTCAATTTCATAGGAAAAACCAAACTTCCGGTAAACTTCATCGATAAGACGCATAACCCCTTGTATCTCATCCATCACCTGATCTTCTCTCATAAAAATATGAGCGTCATCCTGCGTAAATGAGCGAACTCTCATGAGACCATGTAAGGTACCGGACTTCTCAAAACGATGCACAAGCCCTAATTCGCCCATTCTCATAGGAAGCTCCTTATACGACCTCGGCTCCAGTTTGTACACTAACATTCCACCCGGACAACTCATTGGTTTGATTGCATAATCATCCTCCTCAACCTTTAGAGAATACATTGCATCCCTGTAAAAATCCCAATGACCGGAGGTCTCCCAAAGCCTTCTTTCTAACATAATGGGCGTAGATATCTCAACATAACCTTCTTTGCGATGAATTTTTCTCCAATAATCAATCAGCAGGTTCTTCAAGATCATTCCCTTTGGCAGGAATACCGGTAATCCTGGTCCTTCATCAAAAATCGTAAATATTCCAAGTTCCTTTCCCAATTTTCTGTGATCTCTTGCTTTTGCTTCTTCAACCAAATGCAGATATTCATCCAATTGTGCCACTTTTGGAAAAGATATGCCATAGATTCTCGTAAGCATATGATTTTTTTCGTTGCCTCTCCAATAGGCCCCTGCCACTGACAATAGCTTGATTGCTTTAATCTGACACACATTGCAAATATGTGGTCCCGCACAAAATTCCTCATATTCTCCCTGCTTATAGAAGCTGATTTGTTCCCCCTCATTCAGTTCCTGAATCAGCTCAATTTTATATTTTTCACCTGCTTTGTCCATAAAGCTAAGAGCTTCTTCTTTTGACTTCTCATAGACCTGCAAGGAGAGAGACTCCTTCACAATTTTTCGCATTTCTGCTTCGATTGTCTTTAAATGCTCTTCTGAAAATGAAAAATCAAATTGAAAATCATAATAAAATCCATTTTCGATTGCCGGACCAATAGCGCACTTTGTTTCTGGATATAAGCGTTTTACAGCCTGTGCAAGTACATGTGCACTCGTATGCCAAAATGCCTTTTTGCCCTCATGTTCTTCAAAGTTTACTTCTACAATTTCTCCATTTTTTTGCAGAACCTTCATAATTTGTTGCTCCTTTTCTTTTTCAGTTTAAAATATTTGGCAACAACATAAGAAAAGCACCCATCAGACCATAATCTTATAGTCTTAAGGGTGCACTTAGCACGGTTCCACCTTAACTTTTCACTTCAGATTCTATCAAATCCTATCCTTTAACGCAGGCATACGGTAACACTTACTCATTTCAGCATTACAGCTCTGGAATGGTTTTCGTCTAATTTCCACATAAATAGCTTCCACCAAGTACTATTCTCTCTGGATGTTTCCAACTAAACTACTTTTTTCCGTCTTCGCTTTTCTTATGTTATTGACGGTACTTTATCACAACTTCTTTATTTTGTCAATGCTCATTTTGACCCAAAACGGTACGATTTCATTCTTCACACACAGCAAAGATGAGAGGCGATTGCCTCGTCCCTCTGTCTTTCTTCTTAACTGTTTGCTGAGGCTGATAGTCTGCACTCTGCTTCGGCTGCCTATTCGGCAGTTCCTTGATACTGACTCTTGCCCGTTTCCGGCTGTTTTTCCCGTAGCTTTCTTCCCACTTCAATGCTTCTTTTTGATAAGCTGCAGTCTATGTTAAACTATGTCCTCTTTACGAAAAAGCAGATGATTAAAAAAGGCAATATCCTTATATAAGTCAAGCTGACAGGTTTTCATCTCCAGCTCCAGCATATTGTCATACCATTCCTCTGCAAATTTCACTTCATTATTGGAGGACAATGCAAAAAAAGTACGGATACCCAATCTCTTTTCCATTGATAAGCCCATCTGTTTGCACTGCGTAATCAGATATTCGTTGCTGTATGTATTACGGCTGCCAAACATCGTATCCGAATTGTCACTGCAATTCAAAAGCTCAAGCGCTGCCCCCGGGTCATCTGAAAAAACCGCACTGGCAAGAATGCGGCCTGGAAGATTATGTTTGACGATGGACAACATGCCGCCTGGTTTCAGTACTCTTGTAAGTTCCAGCAGTATTTGTTCTTTATTGGGAACATACTCCAGAACGTTGTGACAGATCACAAGGTCAAAGGATCCGTCATTCTGCTGTCTCACCGTTTCTAGCCCACCGTGTATACAATCCATACCACAACTGTCTGACAGTTTCAAGTGAAGCATTTCTTCATTGGGCTCAACTGCGGTTACCTTGTGATGCCGTGCATAATAACTGGCTGTGACGCAAAAACCCGCTCCAAAATCAAGAATGTCAAGCGGTGGATTCACCGGCAAAGAAAGCTGGCGATATATCATATCATAGAACATTTTCCCCCATGGCTTTTCGATTAACTGACGGTAATCATTTATTGATGACGGCATATACTCTCCTCCCATTATACTGACTATTGCTACAGACAGATTTTCACCTGCCCTTCTATGGTAGCACATATGTTTACATTTTTCCACAAAAAGAAGCAATTCCCCAAATTGTATTGATCTGCTCCCTGTTCTTTCGTATAATTAAGTTGTAACAGGAAAATCCAGGAAACCTAATACCAGGAGGAAAAGGCTATGGCTAACATAACGGTAAAATATTTTTCCGGCTGCATGGCTTTACGGGAAGCGCTGGCAACTATGTTCCGGAATATCTTTCGCAACGGTATCATTTTGCGGTGATCGCCCCCAACGGAGAAAACAGCTTCTGGCTTGACGGTATTTCCACAGGCCATAAATTCTGTACCCTGCTGGGCGATGAAACGATCAATTATGTACGCAAAGCCTTCGGGCTGGCGAAAACTGCCGAAGATACCTGCATTTTAGGCTTGTCTATGGGCGGATTCGGCGCGCTGCATACCGGACTTGCCTACCCCGACCATTTCAGCAGGATCGGGGCCATGTCTTCTGCACTTATCGTCCATGAAGTAGCAGAAATGAAACCCGGCAAGGGAAATCATGTTGCAAATTACGAATACTATTGAGAGTGCTTTGGCGAGCCGGGTGAAGTGCTGAAAAGCGATAATAATCCGGAAACGCTAGCATGTGCATGGAAAAGATGCCCGAATAAACAAGGAACATATTTGGAAAGAAAGAGGTTATTCACATTCTGAAAAAGGGAAATTATCAGGGCGTACTTGCGGGGCTGCCTCTGCTGATCCTTTGACAATTTTTGCCCTAAGTACATGCGTTATATCAAAATTTTCCTTATTGACAACCCGGAAACCTGCTGGTAGAATTACATAAAATAGAGAAAGGATAAGCCCATGATAAAGCTTACAGTCGGCATGAACAATATGAAGCAGCAACAACAGCTTTTTGTCAAAATTGACAACGGGCTTTTTGTATTGTGTTCATAACCAAATTCTTTATCCTGGTTAATTTGAGGCAAACGGTCAAAAGCTCATTACGAGTTTTTGACCGCTTTTTATTTAATCGGCAGAAAGAGACAAAACAGAAAGGAACCAAATGCTATGACATGTAAACGTTTCACAACAAATGAGCGCCCCGTATTTCCAAAACGTGCAATTATAACAGCAGGTATGCCTTATGGAAATAAAAACCTGCATTTTGGACATGTAGGAGGCATGTTTATTCACGCTGATATTTTTGCGCGCTTCTTAAGAGACCGCATCGGCAAAGATAACGTCATCTTTCTTTCCGGAACGGATTGCTATGGCTCTCCTATCATGGAAAGCTATCGCAAACTTAAGGAGGCCGGGTATGAGGGTTCTCCGGAGGACTATGTGCGCGCTAACCATGAAAATCAGAAGAAAACTTTGGACAGCTATGGTATCAGTCTGGATTTCTTCGGGGCATCGGCTCTGGGAGAAGCTGAAGTGCTATACTAAAGTTGTAACGGGAGTGGCTAATGAGATATAATAAAAAT
>CANPOY010000061.1 GCA_947575805.1 uncultured Lachnospiraceae bacterium | reverse complement strand
ACTGTTCTTTTTTTGTTGCCGCTCTGAATCTGATACTTTCCTTAAGAATTATACCGCAATATCTTTCCAGATGGAATAAGTTTTCGTTAAATATAAACCAATTCATTTTTTATGATTTTCTCTGCCCGGTTGCGGATATTATTCATCCGTCCTAAAATCCAAACTTAGGAGAAATCTAAACTTTCTACCATAAATCCTTTATTTAAGGCATTTTAGGATAAAAAAGTTAAAGTTTGAATTTTGTTTAGACTTTATTTTGTCAAAATTGAAATAAATTGCTTAAATTTCTTATAAGTTTCGGTTTGTGGGAATGTGTATAACTGGCTATCTCATGGAATTGTGGGTAACTCTGTTTGCAGGACGTGGGAAAGCTGCTCTTTAGCTTTTCCATGTGCTGTGAATAGAGTTATCCATGATTCCATAGCCTGTTATGCACATTTCCACAATGCTTGTCTTTTGGTCTTTGGCTTCTTTGGTTCGGAATAGTGTAGTGCCGGGGTCTATCTCTTGTTTTCGGTTGCTTGCTTCTTTACCGTACATGAATGATTCTTTTATATCGTATACGGGGTAAATCAGTTCCTCACTTTCGGTTCTCATGGGTTCTTCGATCACCTGTAACGGCGCCGTCTCATACTCCAGAAGGACAGTACTGTCCCTGCTCAACATAAAAAGCTGGGTATAACCATGCTCGGACGGTTTGGCTTTTTGAAAGATGTTTCCTGCGCTGTCACAGATACAGTATCCCGGGCCAAGGGTCAAAACAGATTGGAGGGATTCTACGGCAATGCTCTTTTCCAAATAGATGTTCCGACACAATGAAAACTTTATTTTGCCTACGGAATTTATCCGGAAACAGGTAGACAGGAAGCAGCCGTATGGTGTAAAATGAATTTTATTGCATATTTATAAGAGGTTATTGAGAAAAATGAATGTAAAGCGACTGTTTGGAGACAGGAAATTTTATGCCATGACGCTGGGGGTGGCAGTACCGATTGTGATCCAGAACGGTATCACCAATTTTGTCAGCCTGCTGGACAACATCATGGTAGGGCGGGTAGGCACGGAACAGATGACGGGCATTGCCATTGTAAACCAGCTGCTGCTGGTGTTTAATCTTGCCATTTTCGGGGCTATTTCCGGTGCCGGTATTTTCGGTGCGCAGTTTTATGGTTGTAAGGATCACAAAGGAGTACAGCATACCTTCCGCTATAAGCTGTATATCTGTCTGGCGATCCTGCTGCTGGGAATCCTGCTTTTGCTGTTTCAGGGGGATAATCTGATCCTGCTGTATCTCCATGGGGAGGGTCAGGATGTGGAGCTGGAGGCAACGCTTGGTTACGGGAAGCAGTATCTGCTTGTGATGCTCACGGGGCTTCTGCCCTTTGCGATAGAGGAGATCTACGCCGGTACCCTGCGTGAGTGCGGGGAGACAAAGCTGCCTATGATTGCAGGAGTTGTGGCTGTATGCGTCAATCTGGTGTTGAATTATCTGCTGATCTTCGGCAAGTTTGGCTTCCCTGTGATGGGGGTGGCCGGTGCTGCCGTGGCTACGGTAATATCACGGTATGTGCAGGCGTTGATCGTCATTTTCTGGACGCACACCCATGCCGGGCGGATGCCCTTTATTCGGGGAGTATATCGTGAATTTAAGCTTCCTGCAAATCTTGCCGGCAAGATTCTGGGCAAGGGGACGCCGCTGATGATTAACGAGATTTTATGGGCAGCAGGTATAGCGGTTTTGAACCAGTGCTATTCCATGAGAGGGCTGGAGGCCCTGGCGGCACTGAATATTTCCACCACTATATCCAATCTGTTCAATGTGGTATTCATGTCCATGGGAAGCGCTATTGCCATTATAGTAGGACAACTTTTGGGGGCGGGGAAGATGGAAGAAGCGAAAGAAACGGATGCCAGGCTTATCACCTTTGCCGTGCTGTCCTGCCTTGGGTTTGGGGCTATCCTGTTTCTGCTGGCACCACTGTTCCCGAAGCTTTATGATACCAGTGGATTTCCGGAGGTACCGGCGCTGGCCGCAAGCCTGCTGCGGGTGGCGGCATGCTGTATGCCGATCTGGGCTTTTATGCACACCACCTATTTTACCCTGCGGACAGGCGGCAAGACCATTGTTACGTTCCTTTTTGACAGTGTTTTCCTCTGGTGTGTGACCACGCCTTTTGCCTTTGTTCTGAGCCGTTATACGGCGCTGCCTATTGTGCCCCTCTATTTAAGCTGTCAGCTGCTGGATCTGATTAAATGCACTATCGGCTTTATACTGGTGAAGAAGGGCGTATGGGTGAATAATATCGTAGAGAGTGCATAGGCGGTATTTTCCCATGTAGATGCTATTTGACATCGTTGGCACTTTCCAGGCCTGCATTAAAGTCCACGGCATTCTGCAGTGTGGTTTCGGCGATAGCGTTTAGCGCTTCCCGGGTGAAAAAGCCCTGATGGGAAGTGATCATTACATTGGGAAAGGACAGGAGCCTTGCGGTGGTGGAATGCTCCAGAATTTCGTCGGAACGGTCCTCGAAGACATTGTTGGTCTCTTCCTCGTATACGTCAAGTCCCACGCCTGCAAATTTGTGCATCCGGATTCCTTCAATCAGGTCATCCGTTTTGACAAGAGCTCCCCGGGAAGTGTTCACCAGAATAACACCGTCCTTCATCTGGCGGATCGTATCGATATTCACCAGGTGGTACGTGGAGTCCATAAGAGGGCAGTGAAGAGAGATGACATCACTGTCAGACAATAATCTGTCCAGAGAAACATATTCCACAAAATCTTTTAAAGACGGATTCTCATACACATCATAGGCAAGGACTTTCATGCCGAAGCCCCGGCAGATGCGGCACATGGCGGCGCCAATCTTGCCGGTGCCGATGATGCCGGCGGTTTTTTCATAAAAATTGAAGCCCATAAGGCCGCTGAGGCTGAAGTCATTTTCCCGGACCTTGTTATATGCCTTGTGCAACCGGCGATTGGCAGCCAGGGCCAGGGCCATGGCGTGTTCCGCCACAGCCTCCGGTGAATAGCCCGGCACGCGCATGACGCGTATGTCATATTTTTTGGCAGTCTCCAAATCCACATTGTTGAAGCCGGCACAGCGCATCAGGATCAGGCGGATGCCCTTCTGGTGCAGGATCTCTATGGTTTGTGTGCCCACGTTGGAGCTGACAAAGGCGCAGACAGCGTCAAAGCCCTCGGCAAGGGCGGCTGTCCTGGGGTCGAGGTCGGATTTAGTGTATTCGATCTCTATGTCGGAGAAGTTCGAAAGGGCCTCCTGAAAAGAGTCTTTGTCATAGCTTTTGGTGTCAAAGAATAAAACTTTTAGGGATGTGCTCATGGAAGTATACCTCCTCTGTTTTTGTAGAATATTTTACCCACACAAGCTGCTGTTCATACATATTTCGGAGCTTGGGCTGCGATTCGCGCCGGTTAGCAACAGTCCTCGTATCTTCGGTCTGAACTGGATAATGAAATGAGAGGGATTTGCCTCCTTCTATGTCTTTCCTGCCCTGCTCATAGGGCATCACATGTCCTTCTACAGTCTTACCGTTTACCGTCATGGAAGCCTCGCCCTTTTGCACATTGCCGGGATTTCTGACCTGAATGTGATAGGTACCTTCCCGGAACTTCCTGGTAACGGTGAAATCACCGAACCCTAAAGGTACGCAGGGGTCAACGGAAAGGCCGTTATGGGTAGGATATATGCCCGGAATGTACTGGGAGACAATGACGAAGGTCCATGCGGCCGTGCCGGTGAGCCGACTGTTTTTGGTCTTTCCGTGGAATTTGGCGTCGCGGCCCGCTACCATCTGGGAATAAACGTATGGTTTCGTATGGCGAATTTCGCTGATGTCCTCGATATAAGCCGGGCAGGTCTTTTTTAGATGTCAAAGGCCCTGTCACCTCTGACTATCACTGTTTCCGCGATGGATACCCAGGGATTATTGTGGCAGAAGATACCGGCATTCTCTTTATATACTATCCATTATATAGAAATCAGGGAAGTATTGCAAGAGAGGAGCGGGCCGAAGTATGGGCGGAATGAAGATTTCCTAAGGCGGCAAAAGTGTAAAATTGTCAAAAACCAGTTGCCCTGAGAAGCAAAAAGAGTTATAATAAAAATCGGTGTGGGGATATAGCTCAGTTGGGAGAGCGATGCGTTCGCAACGCATAGGTCAGGGGTTCGAGTCCCCCTATCTCCACTATATAAAGAAAATGGGAAAATGGCGGGAAACACTGTGAAATCAGGGATTCCCTGCCATTTTTTGTGTCTTGTCTAACAGGTGGGGTATCGGCTTTTATCGGTCCGAACAGGCTGTAAAATATGATAACCTGACAGGAGGGTGTCAGGATAAGCGTGATATAATGAATCTGTTTTCAAAAACAGATACTGAGACCTGCAGGTAAAAGGAGGAACAAGGACATGGGAAGACCTGTCACAAAATCCGAGCTGCTGAGTGCGGCAGGAGAGAACTACGAAAAAATGAAGGAAATGATTTCTTCCATGACGAAGGAAGAGCTGTCAACACCCTTTGATTTTCCGGGCAAAAAGGAGGCTCACTGGAAAAGAGACAGGAATGTCAGGGACATATTAGTGCATTTATATGAATGGCACATGCTGTTGTTGGATTGGGTGCGGGCGAATCAAAAAGGCGAGGCGAAGTCCATTTTGCCCGAACCTTATAACTGGAAGACCTATGGGAGCATGAACATAGAGTTCTGGAAAAAGCATCAGGACACTCCGCTGGAGAAGGCGGAGGAAATGCTGGCAAAAACCCACCGGGAGGTGATGGAGCTGGCGGAAACCTTTTCCAATGAGGAGCTATTTACAAAGGGAGTATTCAAATGGGTGGGAGGCAGTACCCTTGGATCCTATTTTGTCAGCAATACCTCCAGCCACTATGACTGGGCCATGAAAAAACTGAAAGCCCATAAAAAGAACTGCGGCCAGGATCCGCGCATCCGCTATGCGGGAATGAGCAAAACGAAAGAGCAATAACCTGCGGCAATGCCGGGAGGAGTTTGGCAGGATCATCGACATCTAATCTCTTCAGAACCACATGAATGACATACCTGTCAAGCTTACGCTATTGGAATTTAGAATGTTTTGGTATCTGATAGAAAACGAGGACAGGGTGGTATCCAAGCAGGAGCTTTTTGTGAAGGTGCAGGAGGGCAGATTTACCGGGGGCGGATAGTGAAGAAAGGTTTTCTGGCTGAAACCACAGCAGTGCTGCTGCCGGAGATCATTACCGTCCTGGCCCTGAATGAAACCATTAATCAGATGATGATCCACTGAGATATAATTTTTGACATTTGTGTCGGGAATTTAGCTGCGGGAAAATTGATGATCCGAAGCGACGAGGCGGAGGCACTGGAGGAGGACAAGCGCCTTCTTTGCCAAGAACCGGAAGTGATCCGTTATGTGTACATGGAGCAGAACCGCTCTTAATACCGGATTTCGAAGATGGAGCAGTGGCGGCTGTTTTAAGAAATTTTCGTGACAAGATTTATGACAAGAAATCTATGTAACGGCACTAAAACACTATTAGAATGTATAAAAAACAAGAAATGCGGGAAACCATTGACTTTACTGAAAGATCTTTGGTTCTCCGCATTTTTCTGCAGCGGAGAGTGTGGGATTCGAACCCACGTGCCCATAAAGGACAACTGCATTTCGAGTGCAGCTCGTTATGACCGCTTCGATAACTCTCCGTATCGCATATTCAACATCCTAATTCTATAGCATTCTTCTTATTTTTGCAAGTCCGAATTTCTCTTGCAAATTTACCCCGAACAGAGTAAACTTTTAAGAAAGTAAATTATATCAGGAGGGCACGCGCATGAAAAGAATCGGTATGCTGACCAGCGGCGGCGACTGCCAGGCATTAAATGCAGCAATGAGAGGCGTTGTAAAGACGCTGTATGCCAGTAAGGAGGAAGTGGAGATCTATGGCTTTCTGGACGGTTACAGGGGATTGATCTACAGTAAGTTCCGGATGCTGACGGGAAAGGACTTTTCCGGTATCCTCACAAAGGGAGGCACCATGCTGGGGACTTCCCGCACACCGTTTAAGACGATAAATGAACCTGATGAGAATGGTCTGAATAAAGTGGAGGCAATGAAGCAGAATTATTATAAACTGCAGCTTGACTGCCTGGTGATTCTGGGAGGCAACGGCACACATAAGACTGCGAACCTGCTCAGGGAGCAAGGGCTGAACATTGTAACCCTGCCCAAGACCATCGACAATGATCTCTGGGGCACGGATATGACCTTTGGATTTCAGAGTGCGGTAAATATTGCTACCGATGCCATTGACTGTATCCATACCACGGCGGCATCCCACGGCAGGGTATTTATCGTGGAGGTCATGGGGCATAAGGTTGGCTGGCTGACCTTAAATGCCGGTATGGCAGGCGGTGCTGACATTATCCTGCTGCCTGAGATTCCTTATGACATTGACAAGGTCATCGAAAAGATAGAGGAGAGAGACAGGAAAGGCAGCCGCTTTACCATTATCGCGGTGGCGGAGGGAGCGATTTCCAAGGAGGATGCGGCTCTTTCCAAAAAGGAATTTAAGAAAAAGATGGAGAAATATCCTTATCCATCCGTGTCCTATGAGGTGGCGGCGGCCATACAGAAAAAGACCGGCAGGGAGGTGCGCGTCACGGTTCCCGGACACATGCAGCGAGGCGGGAGCCCCTGCCCCTATGACAGAGTATTCGCCAGCCGCCTGGGCGCGGAGGCGGGCAAGCTGATCCTGGAGGGGCAGTACGGCGTCATGGTGGGGTACAGAAACCGTGAAATCGTGAAGGTTCCGCTGGAAGATGTGGCCGGCAAGCTGAAGATGGTGGAGCCGGATGCAACTATTGTGCAGGAGGCAAAGCTGCTGGGAATCAGCTTTGGAGATTAAATCTATATGTCATATACAGCGCTTTACAGAAAATTTCGCCCCGACACCTTTGCGGAAGTCAAGGGTCAGGACCATATTGTCACCACCCTGAAGAACCAGCTGAAGGCAGGGCGTGTCGGCCATGCGTATCTTTTCACCGGTACCCGGGGAACCGGTAAGACGACGGTGGCCAAAATACTGGCCCGCACGGTTAACTGTGAGAATCCTGCAGAGGATGGTCCCTGTGGGGAATGCCGGATCTGCAGGGCCATTGCGGTGGGAGCCAGCATGAATGTGATTGAAATTGATGCGGCTTCCAACAACGGTGTGGACAACATCCGGGAGATCGTGGAGGAAGTTTCCTACTCTCCTGCGGAGGGAAAATATAAGGTTTATATTATTGATGAAGTGCATATGCTCTCCATAGGCGCATTCAACGCGTTGTTGAAGACCCTGGAGGAGCCGCCCTCCTATGTTATTTTTATCCTTGCTACCACGGAGGTGCACAAGCTTCCCATTACGATTCTTTCACGATGTCAGCGATACGATTTCAAGAGAATTACAATTGATACCATTGCGGCACGACTGAAGGAACTGACGGGGGCGGAGAATGTGCAGGTGGAAGAAAAGGCCCTCCGCTATATTGCCAAGGTGGCGGACGGCTCCATGCGTGACGCGCTGAGCCTGCTGGATCAGTGCATTGCGTTTCATCTGGGCAGTGAGCTGACCTATGACAAGGTGCTGGATGTACTGGGAGCGGTGGACACGGAGGTCTTCAGCAGACTGTTTCGTCTATGTCTTGACAGAGATGCGCTGGGCTGTATTCGGCTGCTGGAGGAGATTGTGATGCAGGGGCGGGAGCTGACCCAGTTTGTCACGGACTTTACCTGGTATCTGCGTAATCTGATGCTGGTACAGGCTTCGGATAATCTGGAGGATGTGATAGATATGTCTGCGGACAATCTGAAGCGTCTGAAGGAAGAGGCAGCCCAAGTTCAAATGGAGCAGATCGTGCGGTATATCAGAGTGTTTTCGGAGCTTTCCGGACAGATACGTTATGCGTCGCAGAAGCGTATACTGGTGGAAATTGCACTGATCAAGCTGTGCAGGCCGCAGATGGAAACGAATGAGGAAGCGGTTCTGGATCGAATCAGGCAGGTGGAGGATAAACTGGAAAGCGGGGTGGCGTATGCCGCAGTACAGGGGGGGCAGAGCGATACCCGGGCGGCAGACCAGGTGGGGCAGCCGGGTTCCGAACCTTTGAGGCCGGTTCTGCCCCAGGCGGTTCCCGATGACGTGAAGGCCGTTGTATCCAGATGGCCTTCCATTGTGGGAAGCGCAGAGAATCCTATGAAAAGCTATATGAAGAATGCAAAGCTGAGTCTTGGCGAGGATAATAAGCTGGTTGTGGTGTTGGAAGACGGCCCGGCATCAGACTTTTTTTCCAGGCATCCTGAGAATCGGCAGCAGTTGGAGATGCTGCTGGAGGATTTCTCAGGGAAGCAGATTGCAGTGGATTTTCGAACGGTAGGCGGTCAGCAGGAATTCGAACAGAATTACGTGGATCTGTCCAGACTTGTCCGGATGGATATTGAGATTGAAGAGGATGAGGAATAGAGACCGCCGATACGGCGGAACAAGCGGAAAGACAGGAGGATGGCAGCATGGCAAAAAGAGGCGGATTTCCCGGCGGCGGAGTGCCCGGAAATATGGCGAATCTGATGAAACAGGCACAGAGAATGCAGCGTCAGATGGAGGAAGGACAGAAGGAGCTTGAGACGAAAGAATTTGTGGCAAAGACCGGCGGCGGAGCAGTTGAGGTGGCTGTGAACGGGAAAAAGGAGCTGCTGCGTCTCGTATTGGCGGAGGAAATTGTAGATCCGGAGGACATCGAGACTCTGCAGGATGCGATAGTTGCCGCAGTCAACGAGGCAATACGCCAGGCGGATGAGGCAAGTAATGAGCTTATGGGTAAAATGACAGGGGGCCTGGGAGGCATGCCCTTCTGATGGAGCTTTACAGCGGATATATTAACAAGTTAATAGAGGAATTGGCGGCACTTCCGGGCATAGGAAGCAAGTCCGCCCAGCGTCTGGCGTTTCATTTGATCAATATGCCTCAGGACAGGGTGGAGCGTCTGGCAAAAACGATCGTGGAGGCGAAGGCCAACGTGCGCTACTGCAGAGAGTGCTTTACCTTGACGGACAAGGATGTTTGCCCCGTGTGCGCCAATCAGAACCGCAATCACAATATGATTATGGTGGTGGAGAATGCCAGAGATCTGGCAGCATATGAGAAAACGGGACGTTACGAGGGCATTTACCATGTGCTGCATGGAGCAATATCTCCCATGCTGGGCATCGGCCCGGGAGACATTAAGCTGAAAGAACTGATTGAGCGCTTGCGGGGAGATGTGGCGGAGGTCATTATAGCCACGAATTCCAGCCTGGAGGGTGAGACTACGGCTATGTATATCAGTAAGATGATCAAGCCCACGGGTATTCGGGTGACCAGGATCGCCAGTGGCGTACCGGTGGGAGGTGATCTGGAATATATTGATGAAGTGACGCTGCTTCGGGCACTGGAGGGGCGTGTGGAACTGTAAACAGAGGAGTACAGAAATAATAAGGAAAGAGGGGAGAAAATGATGGCAGTTAAGATTTCAGAGAGTATTTTCGGAAAATATCCGGACGGGCGGGATGTGATGTTATACACGATGGAAAATGACAGCGGCATGACCGTTGCGGTAACGGATCTGGGGGCGGCGGTGGTTCGTCTTATCGTGCCTGACAACAAGGGAAACCGTGAGGATGTGGTACTTGGGTTTGACAAGGCGGAAGATTATTTGGGAAATCCCAGCTTTTTTGGGGTGGTGATCGGCCCCAGCGCCAACCGGATCGGGAATGCGTCTTTTGACATTGACGGAACAAACTATCGTGTAGATGTAAACGATAATATGAACAATCTCCACAGCCACATAGACAGAGGATACCATAAGCTGCTCTGGAAGGCAGAGGTGCTTGCGGAGGGTGTCAGATTTTCCCTGGAGGATGCGGACGGAAATCTTGGTTTTCCCGGGAACAAGCGGATTTCCGTGGAATACAGCCTGGGTGGAGACAATAGTCTGCGTCTTCATTACCACGGGAGCAGTGATAAAAAGACCATCATCAATCTGACCAATCATACATATTTTAATTTGGACGGACATGACAGCGGCAGAGTAGAAGAGCATGAGCTGATGCTGAATGCGTCCTGCTATACCCCGGGAGACGCCGGCTCCATCCCTACGGGCGAAATAGCCAAGGTACAGGGGACGCCCATGGATTTTACAAAGTCCAAAAAAGTAGGGCTGCAGATCGGAGATGACTTTGAACAGCTGAGGTTTGCAGGCGGCTATGATCACAACTGGGTGATCGACGGCTGGAAGGATAACGGAGAGCTTCTTCATTTTGCGACAGTGACGGCGCCAAAGAGCGGCAGGGTCATGAAGGCCTATACTACGCTTCCGGGTGCGCAGTTTTATGCCGGCAATTTTATAAAAGAGCAGAAGGGGAAAAACGGTGTGGTCTACGGGCCTCGTACAGGTCTGTGCCTGGAGACGCAGTATTTTCCCGATTCTGTCAATAAGCCGGAGTTCCCCTCCTGCATTTTCGGAGAGGACAGGGAATATGATTCGGTGACGGTGTATCGGTTCGAATAGGCGGATTGCCTACTGGAATAAAAAGAATGTCGAATGTTTTTTTGTATGCCACGACAAGGTATGCTAAAAACCTCCCACTGCCAATGCTATATTTACGGTATCGGCAGGGGAGGTGTTTTTATGGAGTTACCGAAAAATATTACACAAATAGGTGAAATAAACCACAGCTGTAAGATTTACGTGGAGGATTATGTTGTTTCCTATATAAAACAGCTGAATGGACATGCTATGGATAAGGAGCTGGCGGTGGGAGTGTACGGCACCAGGAAGGAAGAAGGCGGGATTACATATCTGTTCCTTTACGGGGCATGTAAACTGAATTTCCTGCAGAGAGAGACACGGCATCTGTCTCAGGCAGTTTTGCAGGAGGCGGAGAAGACCAGGAAGAAATATTTCCCGGGATTTGATTTTCTGGGATACCGGGTGCTGAACGGAGAGATGGTGGAGGGCTTCCATATATATGAACAGGGAGTCTGCAGATATGTGGAAGGGTATGCGCAGTTTTACGAGAAAAACGACAGCATGCTTCGGCTGATGGTGGACGAGCGGCAGGAGGAAGCAAAGCCGGAAGAGTTTGATCAGGCAAAATATGACGTTGTAAAGCGCAGACAGGAGGAACGCAGACAAAAGGCAGAGGCACAGAGCCTGTGGACCGGAAGAACGGAGCGGGAGATGAGGGCCGGAAAAGGGACTTTGCCCAGGCAAAGGGAAGGGGCATCGGATACACGTCTGAGACAGATGAAATTTACCGCCGCTGCAGTCTTTATTGTGCTGTGCGGTGCAGGGCTGGCAACTATGGCCGGAGACGGTAAACTGAGAGAACTGAGGCAGGCAGCAGAGAATCTGGTTAGCGGAATGTCTAAACAGCAGCTCCCGGATGTGGTGGAAGTTTCCAATGGGGAAGTGCATGTGGGAACGATTGTAGCGGAGGACAAGCTTGCGGATGCAATACGGAAGGAAAACGAGGCAGCATCCGGTTCGACATCGGGATCAGAGTCTGTACCTGAGCATACACCTGAGCCGGGATCAGAGCCTGTGCCGGAGGGGCCGTCAGAATCCACACCGGAATCCGTACCGACGCCCACACCTGCCCCGACGCCCACGCCCACGCCGGAGCCCACGCCCACGCCGGAGCCGACCCCCACCCCGGAGCCCACGCCCACGCCGGAGCCTGTTTCGTATACGATCCAAAGGGGAGACACATTGATTGGAATCTGTATGCGGCAGTACGGCAGCGACCGGAGAGTTGCGGAGATCTGCAGCCTCAACAACATTACCAATCCGGACGACATTAAGATCGGTCAGAAAATTTTATTACCACAATAAAGGGGGAGTATGATATAATGACCTTATTCGGGGCAGAAGGCAGCGGGAATTTATGTGATTAGTCTCGTGGTTCTGAACGACGATACTGATGCGGAGGCGGCATGGCGGACATCAAAAGCTACATGAAGGAGAAAAAAAAGCGAGAGCAGAATCAAGCCGGCTATAAAGAAAAGATCAGAAGACATAAGCTGAGCAATGTGTATCGTGTAGTGCTGGTGATAGCTGCCGCGATTGCGCTGACGGCGGTGGTCATAGTCCAATACAGAAGTCATATTTATACAGACTATGATGTTGTGTCCTCTTCTTCCAGGGAGAGTGTTTCCGGATCCATTGACCTTCGGCTGGGTAATTCGATTCTTACTTACAGTAAAGATGGTGCCCACTGTACCGATGCAAAGGGAAACGTTACATGGAATCAGACCTATGAGTTTCAGGAAGTAAAGCTTGCAATGTGCGGCAGTACAGTGGCACTTGCCGAATACAACGGCAGAAGCATTTATGTTCATAACGGTGAGAAACAGCTTTCAAAGATTACGACTACCATGCCGATCAGAGACGTATCCGTTTCTGAGGAGGGCTATGTGACGGCTGTTCTGGACGGAACAGATGTAGCGGTAATCAATACATATGATCTCGACGGCACGATTCTTTATAAGGGAGAGGCACGTATGAATATTTCCGGTTACCCTGTGGACGTCTGTCTTTCCCCTGACGGACAGCTGCTTTGTGCTTCTTATCTGCATCTGGATGCAGGCTCATTGAAGACAAATGTGGTGTTTTACAATTTCGGAGATGTGGGGGAAAACGTCAACGACTTTATGGTAGGCGTGTTTTTTTATACGGATACGTTGGTTCCGCAAGTGCAGTTCATGAACAATAATACTGCTTTTGCCGTGGGTGATAACAGGCTGGTGATTTATTCCGGAAGCTATGCGCCGATGGAAGTTGCAACCTATATGCTGAATGAAGAAATTCGTTCTGTGTTTTACAGTGACAAGTATATTGGTCTGGTATTTCGTTCGGAAGACAGTGAAAGACTGTATCGTATGGACGTGTATGACGTGTCGGCCGCCGTGGTGGGAAGCTTTTATTTTGATATAGAGTACACAGATATTTTTTTCGGACAAAATACGTTTGTAGCATATAACGAAACGGAATGTGTTATCACGAATCTGGACGGAAACGAAAAATTTAACAGTGAATTTGCCAGGCCGGTGAGGCTTATGCTTCCGGCGGGCAATTCCTATAAATTCGTTTTGGTTACAGAGAATTCCATTGAAACGGTTCAATTGAAATAGCTAAAGATAAAGGGGAACAAAATTTATCATGAACATAAATTTTTTACTGGTTATTGTATTGATACTTATATTCTATAAAATAATCGACGGTTATAAAAAAGGGATGGTAAAGGAGATTATATCCCTTGTATCTATGGCTGTTCTCTGTGCGGTAGTGGCACTGATTGCAGAAGTGATGGGCAGTTATAATGACGGTAGAATATTTCAGGCTTTAGTTGCCGGCATTCTGCTGGTAGTGCTGGTCATCGTGCATCAGCTGCTGAAGGCAGTTTTCTTTTCGGCAAAGCTGGTATCAAGGCTGCCTGTGATTCACCATGTGAATAAGCTGCTGGGAGCCGTTTTTGGAATTTTTGAGGTGGTGCTGCTCCTATGGACGGTATATACCTTCACTATGATGCTGGAGCTTGGGGCAATCGAACAGATCATCGTTTCGTATACTCAGGAAAGCAGTGTGCTGGTATGGCTTTACGAGCATAACTATCTGGCGTATCTGGTGGAAATCCTGCTTGCTAAATTTGATCTTACTTCCTTTTTTTCATAGTTTATAACGACTATTTTTAAGAAATTACATTTTTTTATTTTTTCCTGCAAAAAGTGATTGACATACCGGAGGAGGTGTGGTATTCTAAGTAAGCTGTCGCTTGAGGCAATAGCAAAGAAGATGAACCTTGACAAACAAACAGCAATGCAACCCTGAAAAATTC
>CANPOY010000060.1 GCA_947575805.1 uncultured Lachnospiraceae bacterium | reverse complement strand
AACCCGTGTTACCGCCGTGAAAGGGCGATGTCTTAACCGCTTGACCATGGAGCCTCGCTATTTGCCTCTTCCCGGTTGTTCCAAACTTCATTCATTCTATCATATTCACGTCTGTTATGCAAGTGTTTTTTTATACAGATGTCTTGTGGGCATATCAGCATTCATGGAAACGCTTATCGCACCTGCCGATCAGGACATCTGCGCCATGGACAGACATTCACCTGCTGCCGGCTGATTCACCTCGGCAGCCGACTGCTATGCCCGACAAGATTACCTCTGATTTCAGCCCTTTAGCCTGATACGCCGCTCCGTCTCTTTGTCAAAGAGATAAACATTTTCATAAGGAATGGCAAAGTCCAGCCTGGTGTCAAGCTCCGGGGAATCATGGGGCTCCACCTTGAGAATCGTCTTGATGCCCTGAATGTCCACATACACATTGGTATTGTCGCCCAAAAGCTCTGTGAGTTCAACGGTACAGGATATTTTATAGGCATTCTCCGTGTCTGCCTTGCCCACAAGCCTGATCGCCTCCGGACGGAACGCAAGAACCAGTTCCTTCCCCTCATATCCGGCTAGGACGCCCTTGTCCGCAATCGCACGCAGATCCACTAAGTTTCCTTTAATATCAAGCTTCCCGTCTTTTAGCACGGCATGGATAAAGTTCATGGGCGGCTCCCCGATGAAACCCGCCACAAACATGTTGACAGGATTAAAATACAGATCATACGGTGTACCCACCTGCTGAATATAGCCTTCCTTCATAACCACGATCCTGTCAGCCATAGTCATGGCCTCGGTCTGGTCATGAGTGACATAGATGGTTGTAGCACCGGTTTCTCGGTGTATCTGTGTGATTTCGGAACGCATGGTAACCCTCTGCTTCGCATCCAGGTTCGACAGCGGCTCGTCCATGAGGAAAATATCAACCTTACGGATAATCGCACGTCCCACGGCAACCCTCTGTCTCTGACCACCGGACAGAGCCCTGGGCTTTCTGTCAAGATAGTCCGTCAGGCCGAGGATCCCTGCAGTCTTCTTCACCTTTTGCTCGATAACATCCTCGTCAACGCCCTGAAGGGTAAGCCCGAAAGCCAGGTTATCATATACCGACATATGCGGATAAAGAGCGTAACTCTGGAAAACCATGGCTACACCGCGTTCACGGGGCCCCTTTTCGTTTGCCCTGACCCCGTCGATCAGAAAGTCACCCTTACTGATGTTTTCAAGTCCTGCAATCATACGCAGCGTTGTAGACTTGCCGCAGCCGGATGAACCGACGAACACGATAAACTCTCCCTTTTCTATCTCCAGGTTAAAATCGTGAACCGCGTGAAACCCGTTGGGGTAAATTTTGTTGATTCCTCTCAAAGTTAAATATGCCATAACTACGCTCCCACTTTTCGTTAATAGTTTCTATATTAAAAAATTCCAATTGCCCGAAAAATTGTGACATAGATGAAAATCGTCACCGTACTTGCCAGGCTGGTCCACACCACCAGCTGCCCTGCCAGTTCATCGTCAGCGTTCATCTCTTTTGCCATGATCGCACTGGCAACAGCGACCGGTGTGGCAAACACTCCCATGTATGTGGCAAAATGCGCACCGGAAAGCTCAGGCCATACAGACATACGTAAAAGATACGCACCGGAAAGCCCCAATATCGGAACAGCAAGCGTCCTCATCAGCGTGCCAAAGACGATTTCCCTCCACAGCCTTGACACAGCCGAAAATTCAAACCTTCCGCCCAGAACAATCAATGCAAAAGGTGTACAGGCAGACTTGACGCTTTCCAGTGATTTATACAAAAACCGCATATCACTGAGCCTGAAATCAATATTTCCCACGACCAGAAGTTCTCGGATTCCCAACGTCACAATTCCCAGAAACGTAGCAATGATCAACGGATTCTTAATAATCCCCGACAAGATCCTGCCAATATCCGTCTTTCCTCTCTGACTGCCTTTATGAAAAACGGAAAGGGCAATCACGCTTAGAACATTAAACAGAGGCACGCAGAATGCTGACATTACACCTGCCGCCGCCGCCCCCTCTGCTCCGAACAACGATTCCGCCAGAGGAAGGCCGATAATCGCGTAATTTGACCTCACCATGGCCTGGATTAAAGAACCCCTTTTCCCGCCGTCCTTAGTAAATGCACAGGATACGGCAACAGCCAGGAAAAAAAACACCAGCACCGCCGCCATACCGTAAAGTACAAACTTAAAGTCTATGTCCCTGAGGCTGCTGATCCCGTATATATTGTAATACAGCAGGGCCGGGATCAGCACCCTGAACGTCAGCTTATTTCCCACATTCAGGAATTCTGTGCTGAACATTCCTACTCTCTTCAGGAGGTAACCCAGGGCTATCATACAAACTATGGGCAAAACAGCGTTTGCCGCAAAGATAAATGCGTCTGTCATAATTTCATTCTATCCAGCGGGAAATACTCCCTCAGATAATCACCGGTAGCATTGACCATACGGGTAAAAAGCTCTCTGGCCTCCGAAAGCGCCAGCCCCGAACACAGCGGCTGATTTATGAACGACTCAAAAATCCTCTGAAAATCACGATGCTTAATACCGTAATACATGTTTTCGATATTCTGGGCATTTCTAAGCACCAGCGCGTTCACATCCCCCGGAAGCTGCTTTGCAACCACAGGCTTCACGCTGTCACGTGAAAAGACACAATTAGTCTCTACCACCGAACCCGGAGGCATATCTGCCATCTGCCCTGCATTCAAGGTATTGGCATTAGAGACGATGGGGGGAATCAGCCCCATAAGGGCTTTCATAAGCTCCACTACCTCTTCATCGCTTTTTACAACCTTGATCTCTTCCTCTCCGTCGGCTATGCGATGGGACTGACTGATCTTATTAATTCGATCCTGCTTACGGTAACTTACCGTCGTCAGGTGATACAGCCATCTATCGGCATCGGCCTTATCCCGCATATACCAGGAATGATTCATAAACTCTACCAGATGCCTGTCTCCTGCCGCCGCAAGCACACCAAAACGCCGGAACAGATCCATCTTTACCTTATTGCCGTAACGAAACGGATTCTCACGGAAATCCTCCGGCTCCACTCCCGGATGCTCGCAATATCCCCTTTCATAGAATCTGTCTATAAATTCCGGCAACAATGCAAGCATATCGTTACCGTTGTAATTTGCTTCCGTTATCCAGGTAAAATGATTAACTCCGCAGGCATCTATCACAATTTCCTTACGTGTCGGCCGGGAAACCCCCAGTATCTCCTTTGCGACACAGCATAGGAATTCCTGAGCATGAAATACCTCATGACAACAGCCAAAGGCCTTTATCTCAGGAAATACATCATAGAGCGTCTTGGTGCAGGCCGTCATGGGATTAGTGAGATTGATGACCCACGCCTCCGGGCAATGTACCCGGATCTCCCTGGCAAACCCTTCGTAAATCGGCACCGTACGCATTGCCCGAAGCACGCCGCCGGGCCCCACCGTATCTCCCACAGACTGATAGATTCCATATTGCTCCGGGAGATGAACGTCACTTTCCATCTCGTCAAAAGTTCCGGGCAGAATGGAACATGCCACAAAGTCCGCACCGTCCAGCGCCTCGCCGATCTCGTCATAAACCCTGTAATCCCACCTGGATACCGTATTGGGAGACCGATTGATCACGTCTCCTATTCTCTGATTTAATTTTGCGGCGGGAATATCAATATCATACAGGGCAATTTCCCCGCACAGCCCTTCCGCCAGCGCCAGATCTGTCATAAACACCCTGGCCCATGCCTTGGAGCCTCCGCCGATATAAGCTACCTTGATTCTGCGCATACCTACTTCTCCGATGCCTTTGCCTTAGCATCACGAATCATTTTAACCGTTGTGTTCCTTATTGTAATAAACAGCATGTCAAATCCCATAAAAAACAGTCCGAACAGGACAGGCTCCACAGGCACAGCCACCATTGTGGCTGTCTCCACATCCCCCGCCAGCAACGTATTGATCACATTATAAGCCCATACAATGCAGTACAGCAATACTCCCGCATAAACCACGTTCAAAAATATACTCCAGAACTTTCTGAAGGGAATCATCATCCATCTGTCGTAAGCGCCCTTCTCCGGTTCAAAATAGTGCAGCAGATTGTTTACCATCAGATCCATGGCCATTCCCAGCCCCACCGCCAGCACAAACATCAGGTCCAGCCCAGAGATATAAATTCCCAGTCCCCAGAGGAAAAAGTAGCAGATGGCACCGCCAAACCAAAACTTTACAAATAGGATCTTTACCCAGGAAGGAACATTCAGCTTCCCTCCGGATTTGTATTTTCTGATCTCTGCCTCGGAAACCTCCGGTGCATTCTCTGCATTCACCAGTCTGTTTACCGCGTCTGTCTTTAAGCTATAATAGTTTTCTGCCGCCGGCTTTTCGTCCTGCTTGTTTTTCTTCTTTTTTGCCATAAATCAATCATTCATCCTCACCGGAAATGTCGATCACATCCATATCACCGTTGCCTTCCACATCGATAGAGGTATTGATCATCCTCAGCAGTCTGGCATAGAAGGGCAGCGTAGCCAGCAGGATCGCGCATACCCCCACCAGCACAATATGTGCCGTCACCGTGCTTCGCGCCTCGGCAATATACATGGTATTACTGTCGATCACCACCGTATTCTCCGCCCGTGTAATTGCCTCGTTGATCCTGGTAAGATATACGCTGTCAGCAAATACCAGCAGGACAAGCATCAAAAACAGCAATATCAGCATAGGCCTGTTTACCTTCTGTCGTTTGGGAAAGGCCCGCAGGAAGCAGACAAACGACAAAATAGAAAACAGCATGGCCGCAAACTCACACTGACCCATATTGGCAGTGTTTATTCTTGACGTCGTGTGCGATATGGATGTAAGCCGAAAGGAATAGACAATAAAGGCTATCGCTAAGGCCACCAGCGGAATACTCTGGGGACTACGTTTCAGAGAAACGAAAAATTTACGTACAAACTCCTTCATCTACACTTTCTCCTTTAAATTGCATTGGTAGTGTCCTTGTCGAAGAAATGTTTCTTCTTAAAGGTAACCTTCACCGTATCTCCAGCCTTGTAGGTGCACCATTCCCGGAACTTGCAGGTAATCTTATGCCTGCGCAAAGCACCGCTCACAAGTGTAGTCTGACCCAGGTTCTCATTGGAGAATACCTTCACCTCTATGTTCCCGCCCTGAACAATGTCTTCCGGACGTACCCCCAGCACCACTGTTTTGTTCTCATAACCGGCCAGCTGCTCTTTCTCCCTGTCGTCCAGATCCAGCACAAAATCACTACACACTGCCTGGCCTTCTTTGATTTCCACATCAAACAGGTTAATAGGCGGCAGTCCGATAAAACTTGCCACGAATATATTTGCCGGCGTATCGTAAAGCTCCAGAGGAGTACCGATCTGTTGGACATGCCCCATTGACATACATACAATCCTGTCTGCCAGAGTCAACGCCTCCGTCTGGTCATGGGTCACATAAAGCATGGTAGCCTTCAGGCGCTTATGCAGCAGCAAAATCTCCCGGCGGGTTGCACCTCGAAGCTTTGCATCCAGATTGGAAAGAGGCTCGTCAAACAAAAACACCTTGGGGGTACGGACAATCGCCCGCCCCATGGCCACCCTTTGACGCTGACCGCCTGAAAGCTGGTTCGGCTTCTTGTTCAGCTGATCCGTAAGATCCAGAATTTCTGCCGCAGCCATAACCTTCTGATGTATGACGTTTTTATTCTCCTTTCGGAGCATCAGGGAAAATGCCATATTCTCATAAATAGTCATGTGACCGTAGAGAGCATAATCCTGAAACACCATGGCAATGTCCCTGTCCTTCGGCGGCATCTGGGTCACATCCCTGCCGTCAATGATCAGACTGCCGGCGGAAATATCCTCAAGCCCTGCCACCATTCGCAATGTAGTTGACTTTCCGCAGCCCGAGGGACCCACGAGAACAATAAGCTCCCCGTCCTTCACATCCAGATTAAAATCAAAGACGGCCTGAACCTTATTGTCATATATTTTGTCGAGATGCTGTAATTTAAGTTCACTCATGGCTTACTCCCTTTTGCTTTTTTTCAAGCTCCGCCTGATACCCGGCAAGCGTGGTACTCTTGCCGATATTGATCACCGCCGCCGCAACACACAATACGGCCGAGACAATCAGATATATACACACGCGGGTAAACTGTGCATCACCCATCACTCTCTGCTCCATCTCACTCAGCGTCACCACGGCGTCTCTCGCCGCCCGGGGCAGAATAAAAATACGGATGACCTGGCCTGCTCCCAGAAGCACCAGCACATAAGAATAAAACATTTTATAGCCCTTGACTCCTTCTGAGGAAAGGAACGCCGCCAGCATAAACAACAGATTATAGACCACGGAAATCCCTATTATTAATTTATAATAGTAATTACCTACGTCGGATTTATAAATACTGACAAAGTAAAACGCGTTAAATACAATCGCAAGCAGTGTTAAATTCGCAGACAGCTTATTCTTGGTAAAGCGTAAGCGATCTTTTTTTATAATAGCATCATTTTCTAAATTCATGCTTCAACTTCCTTTCTGCTGCCAATCAGACGCTTTTCATCCTTCATCACGTTTAATTTCATAATTAAATTCAATACCAGCAATACCGTAGCCGCCATCAGGATGGCAAATACCACATAACCCAGGTCGAACCAGAAGGTAGACTCTGTATACAGAGACTTCCACATTTCCGCATGGGCTTTCAGCGCTTCAAAATCAATCTGCAAAAACTGTGCCTTAAAGGCAGATAATCTGACAATACCCCAGACGGCAGCGACGACATTGCACACTGCGGAGAGGGCTATCGCAACATAATTTCCGATGTAATATTTTCTGCGGGAGTGGGTGTTCATTACAAATAAAACCAAGGAAACCAGGATCAGACCAATGCCCACCTTGGTCAGCTCGCTGTTAAAGGGCTGCATGTCATAATAAACTCTCGAGCCCTTCACTGTAGTCATTTCCAGATTGGCCGGATCTCTTATCGTCGAATACAAGCTGTCATAGAGGTCTGTCAAAAGACCCAGAGAGTAAACAAATACCAGTGCAGAAGCAACCAGCACCGTCATACATACTATTCGCTGAAATACCATCTGTTTTTTATACATAAAAACCTTCCTTGGATTTTGCAATGCCGCGGAAATCAACCTCTCCGGTCAATTCGGATATTAGTCTATTTCACGCGGCACCGCTTTTAGTCAATGATCTTAGTTACAATCTTAATTGTTGCTGTTGTAGAACTGAACAAGGTACTGCCAAGCAGTCTCCTTATAATTCAGATACTGTGCACCGTTCCAGGAATTGGTAACGGTATTGACAGTCTCGTCCGCGGAAGAGGTTCCCTCTCCGGTGAAGCCGCCCACAATAATGTCAACAAACAGGTTCTGCTGATCCTTACTCTGTCCGAAGCGACCGCTTGCGCCCAGCTCCGTGAAGCCGGCAATAATGTCGTTCTCATTCTTGGTGTTAGGCAGAACGGTAGGAACGGAGGTATACCACATATTGTCCGCCAGCGCAAGCTCGGGATGCTTGATAGTACCCTGGGCAATAGCATTGGAAATATAGCCTGCACCTTCCTTACCCACTTCATGAGTACACTGATACTCAAATGCCTGGCTCTTTACAAAGCTTAAGGTAGAGCCAAGGTACTGACGCGCGTAGTTGGTATAGTTGCCGTTTGCCTTCTCCCACAGCTCCGCATAGGTAGCGTCTGAAATCTTGGGCATTTCCTGACCGTTGAACATAAAGGTTTCGGTGCTTCTGAATGCTTCAGGGCCATAAGACATCAGAATCTGGCCTTCAGGGCTGTAAGCGTAGTCAATCAGCTTCAGCGCTGCATTCAGCTTGTTGGTGTCCTCACCCACACCGGCCTTGGAGATTGCCCAGCCGTCGGTCTTAACGGAACGCCAGGATTCGGTAAATCTCATGAACTGCTCACCTGTGCCGTCATCCCAGCGTGCCACGGGAACCATAACTGCCATATACTTCTCGCCTTCCTGCAGCTTGGTCTCATTGTAAACGGTCTGGGTCTGGTTATAATCATAGTGCATAAAGCCAAGATCATTCTCCAGCATGGTCTCCGTCTTCTCTTCGGAGCTGTCTATGAAGGACTTGGAAATCAGACCTTCCTCCGCCATTGCATTCATTCTCTCCAGAGCGGTATAGGTAGCCGCCTCCTGACGAGCGTCATGCAGCTTGCCGTCATTGCCCACATAGAGGTAATCCTGTCTGGACTCCAGGCCACGGACGCCGAACAGAGTGCCTGCAAAACGGAACATATCAACACGTCTCTGATTATTGGCATCCTCACGGGAGAACAGGCCCTGAATATTATCCGTGCCGTTCAGAGTGGGAGCGTTGGAAACCACGCAGCGCAGCAGAGCTACCAGCTCGTCTGCATCCCATGCCGCATTCTGTCCGCAGAACAGATCGGAACGGGTAGTGCCGTAATATCCGCCGTAGGCCTGGTCAATATAGGTACGAAGCATATTGACTGCGTCCACGCCGCTCATGGAGCCCGCCTCGTTCATCTTCTGAACAATGTTGCCCGCAGCATCATAATCTTTGGTAACCTTCTCGGTACCGCTGCCGTCGGGTGTAACCACATCAACCTCAACCTTGCCGGAAGTAGGCATATAGGGCTGATATACGGCAGACTTGGTGCTTCCGCTCTTGTCAGCGGTAAACTCTCCCTCACCGTCCAGGAGCTTCTGCACCCAGTCAACTCTCATCAGAGGCATACGCTCAATGTCGTTGACACCGTCAAAGTAGGGTGAAAAGTAGATAGCGCCGGTAGTTGTGTCACCTGTGATGGACAGGCGCACAATGGGATTCTGTTCAAGGTAAGCCTTGAAATTAGGCAAAGCGTCAAGATACTGGTTCAGATCTACTACCATGCCCGCCACACCGGCTTCTGTCAATCCGCTTGCGGTACCGCTCACCATATCCACCTGGTCCAGCTGCTCTTTCCAGTACTCCCATTCCTTGGCCGCACTGTTGCCCTGGTACTTATTTTCAAATACCATACCCAGCTTGTTCTGAACCTCGACCCAGGTGGGTTTTAAGTCGCCGGCATTATAGGTATTGCCGTCAGCCAGGGTAATCCCTTCTCCTGCTACATCAGGATCAAAGAACAGGCCTGTCTTTGTGTTGTTATAACCTGTTGCCATACGAAGTACGGTGCCCTCCGCAAAGGAAAGATCCTGTGCGGGAGCATCGGGCTTCGTTTCGTCGCCCACATTTGCGCTGCTCTCTCCCCCGCTATTATTGCTCGTCGGGGCGCTGCTGCTGGACTGATTGGTGCTTTCGTTGCTATTTCCGTCGTTGCCACAGCCCGACAGAAGCATTGCAGCGGTAAGTGAAACAGCCAGCAATGATGTTAGTTTCCTCTTTTTCATATTTTTCCTCCTTTTTCTATATCAACCGCATTAAAATGCGCGATTGAACAAACCGATATACATCCTACTTGACTCCGCCTGCATTGACGCCCTTCGCGAAATACTTCTGGATAAAGGGATAAATAATCAATATAGGGACAATGGAACAAACGATTAACGCATAAATAACGGAATCCGACGCATAGATCTCATTCCAGCCTGTCATTGCCTCAGGATCCGTAAACTCTTCGAGCCTCAACCGGATAAACACCTGAAGGGGATGTTCATAAGAATTGGAAATCATCTGTCTTGCCCAAAAGTAGCCGTTCCAACGGGAAATCCCGAAGAACAATGCCACAGTGGCGATAATGGACTTACTCATGGGAATGTAAACTCTCCAGAGAACCTGCATTTCCGTAGCGCCGTCCACGATAGCCGCCTCCTCGATCTCAGAGGGGACACCTTCAAATGAGTTCCTCAGCAGTATGATGTTCATGGCTGCCATACCCATGGCAATGACCACCAGCCACTTATCATCCATAATGCCCACTGCGTTAAAGACCCGCTTCGTATCCAAATAGTTCAGGTACTGAGGCACAAGGCCAGCGCTGAACCACATGGTAAAGACCAGAAAAAAATTAAAACCTTTGCGGAACAACAGCCGCTTCTTGGATAGCGCGTATGCTCCCAGAATGGATATTCCCAGAGACCAGATCGTTCCGTAAAAGGTCAGGAACAATGTGTTTGTATAAGCATTCCAGAACATGTTATTGTTAAACATTCTGGAAAACGCGTCAAACTGTATGTCCTTGGGAAGCAGAAGCAGCTCGTTATATTCCACCGCATGCCTGCCGCTTATGGAAGCCGATAGCGTGTATACAAAAGGATACAGGCAGCAGACTGCAAATATGGTCAGCAAAGTGTAGCTTATAATTTTAAATACCAGTTCCGAAATTTCCAGTTTTCTTTTCATATTGTCTCAGCCTGCCCCTTTAATAGAGTGATACGTTAGATGCCTTCCGTGCAATGGTGTTGGCGCCAATGACCAGAAGCATACCGATTACGTTGTTCATCATTTCTGCCGCAGAGGCCATTCCCTGCATGGCCCCCGCAATACCGTAACGCTGTGAGAAGGTGGATACCACATCCGCAGTCACATAGGTATTGGGGTTATACAGCAGCAGTACCTTTTCATATCCCACATTCAGCAGGGAACCGATCCTGGTGATCAGCATAATGACAATCGTGGAAAGGATACACGGCAGTACCACGTATTTCATCTGAGCCAGCTTGCCCGCCCCGTCAATCTGGGCCGCCTCGTAGCTGGTAGGCGCTATGGCGATAATCGCGGCGAAAAACACAATACTGTCGTAGCCGGCGCCCTCCCAGATGCCGCTGATCTGGTAGATCGCCCGGAAGAAGGACGGATCATTCAGGAGACCCGCGTACGCAGCCTCCTCGCTGATCAGCCCGATGTGCTGCAGCAGCTGGGAAAGGATACCCACGCCGGAGGTCAGGGATCCCTGCTTCACGAGCATCATCACCATGGAGGTCATGACAACCGTCGACATAAATTTAGGCAGATATGTCACCACCTGATATACACTGCGGACAATATTGGACCGAATCTCGTTAAAAAACAAGGCAATAATAATCGGCATGGGAAAGCCGAAGCACAGCCCATAGAAACTCAGCAGGAAAGTATTGCGGAAAGCCCTCCAGAACTCCGTGGAAAGCCCCGTGCCGCTCACCAGCAGGTTTTTAAAATGAGAAAAGCCCAGATAATACTGCTCCGCCACCGGCTTCACGGAATCCGTGATTTTAAAACACCCCAGCAGCTCGTACATGGGGAAATAGCGCCAGAACAGAAAGACCAGAATCATAGGCACCAGCATCAGATACAGCCGCCAGTCCTTCAGGATCATCCTTCCCACATTCAACCAATGATGCTTTTCCACATCATCCCTGACAACCTGTTCGGGATTCTCAATATAGGTTCCGCTCTCCTCGTCAAAAATCAAATAATCACATGCGCCCCGCTGCATCCTCAAAACCTCCTATAAATTCTCTTTTCTCCGCTCCGCTTCGGTGCGGATCAGATAGCTTTTCTGGTCTTCGAAAAGCCCGTCCACCTTCCGTGAAATGAGCACTACCACAACCGCGTACACCAGCGAAAGGGAATCCGCCAGAAAGAACGTAGCGACGGAACCGAATGTCCCCCCGAACGCCAGGCTCACCAGCCATCTGCCCAGCTGCGCACCGCAGAATGCCACAGCCACAAACAGTATCGTCCAGCAGAATCCGGATCTTATTTTTTCTTTTCCCACGGCCCGGCATAAAGCCATCGCCGCCAAAGCTAAGCAGTTGCCCACGCAATACACTGCAAACTGCTCCGCGCTTGCTCCCTGCACCAGACAAAAAAACACCCCTCCTGTGACGGCATGGAATACAGCATAACCGCCCCATCGCATCATGACAATACAAAGGACAGCCACCGTCTGCGAAAGGGTGTAAAGCTCATCCGGAAACCATCTTGCCGCGGCCGTCACCGTCACTGACTCAAATACGGATAGAATAATCAGCCAGATAAATAGGTCAATGGCCCTGTACTGCTTAAACGAAATATTATTCATATATATGTTCCCCGGCAATCCTGTTAAAACTGCCTGTATCTGTGCCCGTTTTCGACACACTAATCTAAATTTAGCACAAATCGGACAATACCTTTGAGTATAAGTATATCACATTTTCCAGATTTTTCAATGCTATTTTATAAAAATTGCATAAAAATTTCACATTGAAAGACCACACTGCCAGGCATGATGTCCCGGGGAACCCTATTTTTTGTCTTTGCCAGAACCGGTCAGATCCTTTTTCAATTCGCTCAGCGTCTTTTTCAGAAATTCCGGCAGCTCCGCTCCCATCCGTCCTGCGTTTTCCAGGATGGATATAAATTCGTTTATGACAAACCAGATTGTCACCAGCAGCCCGAAGTAGGTCTGCGATTCGTATTTAATCCCCAATTCCTGCGCAAACTTATAAATTAAGTAATCAACACACACGGCAACAAAAACAATGAATATATATCCTGCCTTTTTAAATATTCCCAAAGCCCCCTTCCTGCTGCTCCAGCCGTACTGATTGCTGTCAGGATGCTCCAATGCCTCCTTCTTGGATGCCATCATGCCCGATACATAATCCGCAAGCATTAAAACCATCAGCAGACATGCAGCCGGAAACAGCAAGCCAAACCGATTGCTGATCCATGCCCCCACAACCGCCATAATTCCTTTCCTCCACACTTCATTCCCAATCATAAATATCACTCACCTGACTTTCTGATCTTTCATATCCTGCAAAAATCTTTCTATCCTGTAAAAAGGCCCCGCCTGCAAAAATGTAAACCAGCCGCTAAACAAAATGCCTGTCCTTGATCTCCCTGTATAGCTCCCGCCGCATCCTGTTTACATACTGCCGGGTCACAGAAAGAGCTTTGGCAATTTCCGCATCGGATTCATCCTCCGTGAGGATCCTTTTGAATATTTTCTGCTTTTTACCGCCATATCCTTTTAAAAACATTTCAACATTAATATGGAACAGCATGTCATCCAGCCCCGAAATGACATCGTCCCTATTCCTCTCTACGGTATCATTATTTTCCAGAAATATCTGATTATCATGCTCCTTTTTGCTTTTGCGGTACAGCTCGTAAAATTTGTTTTTCAAAGCATTGCACAAAAAAGCCATACACTCCCCGTCATTTTCACAATATTTTATCTTTGTTACCGCTTCCCACAGAGCCAGTGTCATTTCCGAGCGAACATCCTCTTTCTCGTCCTTGTACAGCAGTTTGATATTCTTGCTGATTAGCGGTTCCATTTTATTAACTAATTCCTGAAATGCGTCCTTATCTGTGCGTATCTTACGGATTAAAAAGATGATTTCCCCCATATCCTGAACCTCCATAAGAGGAAAAAGATAAGGATTTAAAATATGTAAACCTGACAGCACGCAAAAATTATATTTGTAGATAGCTTTCTCCTGTTTTTTCAAAAAAAGAAGCAGATCCAAGGCTCCATGCCAAAGAAACTGCTTCTGCTTTTGGTTGACTATTTATTTTCATATGATCCAAAAATCCATGTCCGTTTCAACTAATTTATTATCCGCGTGCAAATACATAGAAACTGTACTTTGACACATACCTTCTTTTACTTCGAAGCCCGGCAAGTCTCCGGTTTCAAGATCTACAACGGGCCAAAAAGCTCTATCTAAAACCCCTTTTTAATTATCGAGGGGGCTTTCCGACTGCCTTGTTGACCCTATTAAGAAAACTGTGTTTATCCACATTACATCCCTTCGTCTGAAAATATAATTCTAGGACGGGAGGGCTCCCGAGACGAATGCCCCGGCCATTCCCGGGTACGTCCCTGCCCTCGTGCACCTACTTATTACATTTCCCGCAGATTGTGCAGGCGCTCCATTATCTGGTATTGCTATGATGGTGCTGACCTGCATAGTATTGGGCACATGGTCGTCTTATGTAGCATTGAAATATAACAACTGTATGTATGCAGCAATCATCCACGGTGGTGCCGATATAATCGGAGAAGCAGGTGTTTGGGTATCCTTATCCACACAAAGCACTTTACTTGGTCCAATGCCAACAGGAATTATTGGTATGAGTATGCTTCTCATAGGTGCAATTATACTCTTATTTAAGCTGCCAAACCATAAAGTAAATAGTTAAGATGCTTTATATCTGTAGGCAAAATGAATGCCCTGTCCAGTTTGTGTCGGTAAAATCCGTGTTAAAGTTCAAAATGTGCAAAAATAGGATGTAAAAGGCTTTTGACACGCCAAATATACGTATTGTAAAAGAGTTTAGATAGAATATCCTCGTTTTGAATGATAGTATGCTCTAAGGTCAAGAGCGAAACCCCGGCGGGAAACATCATTCTCTGCCTTTTGCAGACTTCCGACGGCTGGCGGCGAAAAAAGC
>CANPOY010000059.1 GCA_947575805.1 uncultured Lachnospiraceae bacterium | reverse complement strand
CTCTCTAAACGCTTGAAAACCCTTATTTTATGCGGCTTAAACAGCAAATAGTCTCCACATTCGCCGTCCAGGGGAACTGGTCCACTGCCACCGCCTTTTCCACCACATACCCCCCTGCCAGAAAAGCCTCCAAATCTCTGGCCAGACTGGTGGGCTTACAGGATATATATACAATCCTCTCCACGCCATATCCGATGATCTTTGGCAGCGCCTTTGGATGAATACCGTCCCGGGGCGGATCCAGAATGATCAGATCCGGCTTCTCCTTAATACCGTCCAGCACCTTCAGCACATCCCCCGCCAGAAACTCACAGTTTGCCAGGCCGTTCTCCGCCGCGTTTTCCCTTGCAGCCTCCACCGCCTCTTCCACGATCTCCACACCGATGACCTTCCCCGCCACGGCCGCCATCAACTGCGCAATGGTGCCGGTACCGCTGTAAAGATCATATACCACCGCATCCTCCCGTCCCGGATCGCCCACATACTGCCGCGCCGTCTCATAAAGCACCTCCGCACTATGGGAATTGGTCTGGAAAAAGGAAAAGGTGGATATTTTAAACCGCAGCCCCAAAAGCTCCTCATAAAAATATTCCCGGCCATAGAGCACATCGCTTCTGTCACTCTGCACTACATCTGCCTGGGAATCATTCACAATATGTAAAATACCGGCAAATTTACCCTTCAGCTTGCCGTCCCGCTCCGCCAAAAGCAGCGCCTCCCGAAAACCTTCCAGCAGCTTGGCCTCCCCTTCCGCCGCCTCCCGGGTGTCTTCCGTAAACGGCTCCTGGGAAGTTGTCACCAGCGCCACCAACAGCTCCCTCGTTCGGGAGGCTTTACGCACCAGCAGGTGGCGCAAATAGCCCTCATGGCGCATCCTGTGATAATAGCGGACTCCCTTCTCTGCAAAATACTCCCGCACCGTCTTTAAAATCAGCCGGTAATCCCCGTCCACAATCCGACAATCCTCTACGTTCACCACGTCGTAATGGCTGTCCCTCCTGTGCATCCCCAGAGATAGCGGGCCGTCCTTCACCTCGTCGCCAAAGGAAAACTCCATTTTATTCCTGTACTCATACGCCACAGGACTTCCCTTGATGCCTTCCCAGACCCAGGGCTGTGTCTGTTGTGCCAGCGCGCCTTCCAGAAGCTTTTTCACCTGTGCCTCCTTGATCCTTAACTGCTCCTCATAGGGCAGGGAAAGATACAGGCAGCCTCCGCACACACCAAATCGGGAACACGGATGACCTGTTTCCAAAGGTGATTTTTCAAGCACCTCAAGCAAACGGCCTTCCGCCTTCCCTTTTCTCACTTTATTGACACTAAGCCTTATTTTCTGTCCGGGCAGGCTGTTTTTCACGGTCACGATTCCCTCCCCCGTATCGGCAATGCCTTTGTTGGGGAAATCGATCCTTTGGACCGTCGCTTCATATACCTGTCCTTTTTTCATTTGCTCAGTGCTCTCCCTCGTCTACGAAGAAGTCGTCCTCATCCTCATCGCCTTCTTCATCCTCAAATTCATCTTCAAAATCGTCCTCGAAATCATCCAGATAATCGGGAGTAAAATAGCGATATACAGCATACGCAATCGCCGCTACTGCTGCAATTGCACCCACCACCGCCAGCACGCACACAACCGGATTACATTTCTTTTTCTTAGGCTCTTCCTTTTTGCCCAGGATCTCGTTCAGTTTTGCCGCCTCGATTAAATTCTCAAGCTTGTTCATAGGATACCTCCTGACATGAATGTTGTCTGTTTATAGAATACCACATTTCTTTTAAAAATACTACAACCTTTTATATTCTTTTTAGCTTGGCAAAGGATGCGTACATGATTTTCTGCCCCGCCTTGTCAAATTCTACCGTCACCTTGTAATCCCTGGTCTCCTTCACCAGATTCAGAACTGTACCTTCGCCGTATTTGATATGGGAAACTCTGTCGCCGACTCCGTAATCAGGCGTCGTGCCTGTTTGCCCGGGAGCCCCCTTGGAGATCCCCGCCAGCTGATTTAAGCTGCCGATCTCCCGGGCAATATAGGGCTTGTCGGCCTTTGCAGTCGTCCTTGGCCGCAGGATCGCCTTGGGTCTGAAATCATAGGTACCCTGCTTTTCGGAATCCTGCTGCCCCACGCTCCCCTGTCTCAGACCGATCATCTCCGTCAGTATCTCCCGATCTCCCCGGTTTCTTCCCACAGAAGACGTTTTGTCGTCCAGAAGCTCCGGCGGAATTTCCCGTACGAACCGGCTCACAGGATTATACTGAGTCTCCCCTCTGGTCATACGCATTCTGGCACAGGTGAGAGTCAGATCATTCATGGCTCTGGTAATGCCTACATAGGCCAGACGCCGTTCTTCCTCCATATCCTCCGGATCATCCCCCCAGAGCGCTGCCTGCCCGGGAAACAGTCCGTCCTCCATGCCGGCCAGATATACATTGGGGAATTCCAGCCCCTTTGCGGAATGCAGCGTCATCAGCAGCACTCTGTTGTCGTCATTTTCCACATTGTCAATATCCGCCACCAGGGCAACCTCCGCCAGAAATTCCGTCAGCGTCGGCTCCTCGTGGGACTCCTGATAGTTGACGGCTTTTGTGATCAGCTCGTCCACATTGGCAATCCTGTCCTCGGCGGATTCGTCATCATTATCCTGCAGATATTCCGCATACCTGATTTTGACCACAATCTCCTGTATCAGCTCCGCGACCGTCATTTCCACGGAAGCCCGGCGGAAGCTCTGAATCAGCTGCACAAAAGGGCGGATCTTTGCGGAGGCCTTTCCCAGGCTCATGATCTCATCCGCAAGCTCCATGGCATCATACAGGCCAATGTCCCGCATCTGGGCATAATCCTCAATCTTTTCCACGGTAGCCGCGCCGATTCCTCTTTTGGGCACATTGATAATGCGCCTCACTGCCACCTCGTCCCTGCCGTTGTCGATAGTCTTCAAATAAGCAAGAATATCCTTGATCTCCGCCCTGGCATAAAAGTTAGTGCCTCCCACCACATTATATGGCACCCCTTCCATAATCATTCGCTCTTCCAGAAGACGGGCCTGGGCATTCGTACGGTACAGCACCGCACAGTCCTTATACTGTGCCCCCTCCCTTTTCACCTTCCTGCACACGTCGTCTGCAATATACTCGGCCTCCTCATATGCATTGTCAAACTGCTTAAAATGCACCGTATTTCCGGCTCCCCTCTGAGTCCAGAGTGACTTTTCCTTCCGGCCCTTATTATTGCGGATCACAGAGTTTGCCGCATCCAGAATGGATTGAGTGGAACGATAATTCTGCTCCAGCTTAATGACCCTGGCCTCAGGAAAATGCTTCTCGAAGTCAAGAATATTTCGTATATTCGCACCCCGGAACCGGTAAATAGACTGATCGTCGTCGCCTACCACGCACAGATTGCGGTATTTATCCGCCAGCATTCTCACCAGCTCAAACTGGGCCGTATTGGTGTCCTGATACTCGTCCACCATAATATACTGAAAACGCTCCTGATAATAGTCCAGCACCTCCTGACAGCTTTTGAAAAGCTCAACCGTCTTCACAATAATATCGTCAAAATCCAGAGCGTTATTCTTCTGCAGTGTCTCCTGATATTCCCGGTAGACTCTTGCATAGACCGCCTTCCCGAAATCCTTTGCCGCGTCCAGCTCATATTCCCTGACGCCGATCAGCTCATCCTTGGCAGAGGAAATCGCTTTCAGCAGAGCCTTTTCCTTATACTGCTTCGTGTCAATGTTCATTCTCTTGCAGATCCCCTTCATCAGGGTCTTCTGGTCATCCCCGTCATAAATCGTGAAGCCGTTTTCAAAGCCGATGCGGTCAATATGACGACGCAATATACGCACGCAGAGAGAATGAAAAGTAGACACCCACACCTGGTCGGCGCCGAATCCCACAAGGCTGTCCACCCGTTCCCGCATCTCCCCCGCCGCCTTATTGGTAAAAGTGATCGCCAGGATATTCCAGGGCTTTATTCCTATTTCGTCGATTAAATAAGCGATTCTATGGGTAAGGCAGCGGGTTTTTCCTGCTCCCGCTCCTGCCAGCAGTAAAAGCGGCCCTTCCGTGTGGAGGACCGCCTCCTTCTGCTCCCGGTTTAATGTATCGTAAATGCTCATGCTTTCCTCTCATTCTGCCGCCTCAAATCCGACGGTATTAACTTAAAACTTCCTCTCACTTCCCGCCATACCGCCAAGAGGGGGCAACGCCCACCTCTTTGGGCAACGCCCACCTCTTTGGGTGGCACTACCCCTCCTGCACATCGCTGAAATTCCAGATTCTGATGCTGAACTCCACCACCGGTGTGTCACAGTAAAGACATTTCTTGGCCCCAAGCTTCGGCAACGGTGCGCCGCAGTTGGGACAGTTCAGCCCCATACCGGAATCCGCCTGATTTTCTATCACGTCCCGATCCTGTATGTAGATCATTTCCACATTGTACCGGCTCTGCTCTGTTCTGGAGTCTGAACCTGCTGTTACTACCCCGCCCTTCTGTTTATAATGACGGTACTGGACGGCTGACTGGAAGATAATACTGCATCTCCCCTTTATCTTACGATACTGCCTGATCTCCGTCCTGTGGATCACAATATCCCGAAAGTGCTCCTCCGCCCCTTCATTGTTCAGCGCAGCAATACGCAGCTCAAGCTTCTCCCTGAGCTCTCCCGTAGTGCCCTCCTGCATTCTGCCGGCATCCTTCTCATCAATACCCAGAAGAAAACCTGTCAGTATATTCTCCGCCCGGCTCTTCATCTCATCATAATGAAATTCCGGAAAATCCCGGAGAATCTGAGGCAGATACAGTTTTGTATTGGCAGAGACCGATTTGGGCGTTGTCTCCATCTCCCTGTCCAGTTTTTGGATACCTTCTGCAAGAGTATCGGCGCCAAAGGCAAGCCTGGTGAAATCCTGCACCTTCCCTTTGATCTTCCGATAAGCCACATAGCCGCCCCCCAATACTGCCAGTGCCAAGACCAAAATTACGATTGTTCCAATCTGACCTGCTGTCATCTTCCCCCTCATTCCGCCGTACAAACGGCACCTTCCTCTTACGCCAGAAAACCGCAGCAGCCCGTCTCCAGCCGAAGCTGATCCCGGACCGCTGCGTTTCTTTTCTCTCCATTTCCATAATTCTTGCCGCCGCTAAGCTTTGGTATCATCTTATGTCCATACAGCGCTTTGCTTATACCCTGTCATTCTCGTCAAAAATATCTCCGCACTCAGGGCAGAACTTGGGCGGATGAGCAGGATCCTCAGGCTCCCAGCCGCACTTATCACACTTATAGAGCGGTGCACCCTTCGGTTTCATGCTTCCGCAGTTGCCGCAGAACTTCCCCTGGTTCACGTTGCCGCAGGAACAGGTCCAGCCCGCCCCTGCAGGCTTGGGTGCTCCGCATTCCTGACAGAATTTGCCTCTGTTGTCTGCCTTGCCGCAGGAACAGGTCCAGCCCAGAACGGGCACCGCCCCGCCGGCATTCTGCATCTGAGGCATCTGCTGTCCGGCTGCATTGCCGCCGAAAGCATTGGCTCCCATCATATTGTTCATCATCCCCATGGCCATCATGCCCATGGCGCCGTTCATGGCATCTCCGGAACCATTTCCGCCACCGCCATTTGACATATTCTCCATCATGCTGGAGAAAGCTTCCGTCCTTCGTGCCGCCTGCATATCCCCGCCGCGAAGCATTGCAGTCTCCTGCCACTTCTGGAATCTCGCCTTGTCATCCGCGAGCATATCGGAGGAATTGATGGTCATGCTGACCATCTGGATTCCCCGCAGCTCGGTCCACTTCCCGCTCAGCGCCTCGGAAAGTATTGCGCAGATCTCCTCGGAAAATCCCGGAATCTCGTAAGGGCGCACACCCTTTGCGGAAACTTTTGCCAGCGCAGGCTGAAGGGAGGTCAGAAGCTCGCTCTTCATGGTAGTGAGCAGATCAGCTTTTTTATAGCTGTCCGACACATTGGCACACACATTGGTATAAAACAGGATCGGATCCACGATCTTGAAGGTATACTGTCCGTTTACCTTGACGGCCGTATCGAAATCAAAGCCCGTGTTCGTATCCAGCACCCGAAAAGGAATGGGACTGGGCGTTCCGAAAAGGTTATTCAATATCTCCTTTGTGTTGAAAAAGTATACTCTCTGATCCTTACCAGTATTTCCGCCAAAGGTGAAACGCCTTCCCAGGGTGTTGAAGCTTCCCTTGATGCTTTCTCCCAGATTACCGTAAAAAAGACTGGGTTCGGTGGAATTATCATAGATGAACTCGCCTGCATCCGCACAGACATCCACGATTCCTCCCTGCTCCACGATGATCATACACTGCCCCTCATTGACAGCCACGACGGAACCATTGGAAATAATGTTGTCCGACCCTTTTGTATTGCTGTTGCGTCCCTGGTTTACCCGCTTCTGGCCCTTGACCATCAGTATGTCGTTGGAAATGGAGTCACAGTAAAAGTACTCCCTCCACTGATCCGCCAGCGCGGATTGCAGCGCATCCTTTGCAGCCTTAATTAATCCCATTCACTTATCCTCCGTTCTTGGTTTGGTTCTGAATCCTTCCGTTTCCTTTTATACCCCGCTATCATTTTATCAAATATTTGCCGTTCCCTCAACTGGTTTTGAAAATATTGTTGAGGAAGCTTTACCAATCCCTCCTGATCTGATAAAATAGGGTAATTCTATAATAGAAACTGCTTTGCTTTTTCTATTATCTAAATTCTATTATACTATAAGGAGAGCGATTACACATGGGTAAAAAAGCCACAAAAGCCGCCGATAATATGTACTATCTCGCACGTTGCGAAGCTGCAGAGGGCAACAGCGATTTCTCCAGCCGTGAAAAGGCCGCCGAACTCATAGGAATGGACCGCACCCGGCTTGCGCGTATAGAGCTGGATACCATTGCCCCTTACCCGGAAGAGGTCAAGGCCATGGCAGAGGCGTACAATGTTCCCGAGCTTTGCAATTCCTATTGTGCACGGGAATGCCCCATCGGGCGCAACAATGTCCAGGAGGTCACCATAGACGATTTTGACCGGCTGGCTTTAAAGGTCTTAGGTTCCCTGAAGGACATTGACACCCTGCGGGCCTCCCTGATCGCCATCTCCGAAGACGGAGTCATCGAGGAAAAGGAACGCCCTGCATTTCAGGAGATACTGGACTCCCTGGAAAAGATCAGCACCAACGCCAAGGCGCTGCAGCTCTGGGCCCAGAAAAATATACGCATAAACTAATGCAGACAGCCCTGCTATTTTGCGGCGCTCTCCGCGAATTCCGTGGTTACAAGCTCCTCATAGGGAACCGTATTGTCCAATACGCCTGCGTCCTTTAAGATATTCTGCAGCAGATCAAAAGCATCCTTTTTGAAAATAAGATCCGCTTTCCAGGTATCCTGATCGTAATACCGCTTTACTATGGTAGTCAGCGTATCCTTGTCTGTTTCAGGGAATTGAGGGGCAATGATCTGCGCAATCTCCTCCGGCGTATGGGCCTGCACATAGTCCATGCCCTTCTGCAGCGCATTGGTAAAAGCCTGCACCGTATCCTTATGCTTCTCCAGATAACTTTTCTTTGCCGAGAAGGAGGTATAAGGAACATAACCGGAATCCTCGCCCAGAGATGCTACTACATACCCTTCACCTTTTTCTTCCAGAGCAGTGGCATGGGGTTCAAATTCTACGGTAAAATCCCCCTGCCCGCCGGAAAACGCCGCGGCAGTGGAACCAAAGTCAATACTCTGGTCGATCCGCAGATCATTCCCGGGATCAATGCCGTTTTTCTCCAGAATATACTCAAAGACCATCTCCGGCATACCGCCTGCTCTTCCCCCCAGCACATCCTTACCTTTAAGCATATCCCAGGAAAAATTGTCAATGGGTGTCCTTGAAACCAGGAAATTGCCTGCCCGCTGGGTCAGCTGTGCAAAATTGACCACATAATCCGCAGTACCGCCCACATAAGTATACACGGTAGACTCACTTCCCATAAACCCTATATCCGCCTCATCCGTCAGCACGGCAGTCATGGTCTTGTCAGCGCCAAAGCCGGTCACCAGCTCAAGCTCTATCCCTTCCTCCGCGAAGTACCCCTCTTCTATAGCCACATAAAGAGGCGCATAGAAAATAGAATGGGCCACTTCGTTGAGTACCACCTTCTTCCCGCCGTTCCCGGAAGAATCTCCGTCAGACCCACAGCCGGATAATGCCAGAACCAGGGTGAAGACTGCCATACATGCCGCCCCCGCCCTTTTCAAATTAAGTCCTTTCATACATACCTCCCAATATCATGATGCTCTATTTTATGGTATGGGAGGTTAAAAGGTTCCTTTATTTCTTCCTTGAATCCGTTTTTTCATCCCCGGCGGATCCTTTCCGGTCCCCGGCCAGCTCATCCACCATTTTTTCAATCATCAGCTTTTTAATGTATACATCAAAGCTCAGCGTACAAATAAACGAGAATTTCCTCAAAAAATCCCTGCTTTCCTCCGGAGCGTCCTCAAAGGTCTGTTCCGCCGTCTCAAATTTCCTGATCACATCCTCCTTCAGCACATTCAACTGCTGCTTTTCCATACCGATGGCTTCCCTGTAAATATTTTCCAAGTTAAATTCGCCGTCATTCCGGAAGTATTTCTCCGTAATGGGCTTCAACAGTGTCTGTATGTCGCTGATGGACAGAATATTCTTGTAATAATAAATAAATATCAGCAGCAGCACATGCTCCCTGGAGTATTTCTTACGCACGGGGGGCGGAAGCAGGTCGTTTTTTGCGTAATTGTTAATCATGGTCTTGGTCAATATCTTGTCCTCACCGGGATAACGCGCCGTAGAGCGCAACTTATTATCCATGAATGTGGTGACCTGATCCATATAGAGTTCAATATTGGGAATGTCCTCCGGTTCAATGCACTCGATACGATCAAGGCTGGCCAGTATACTGTTCAGCAGGTCGGCATTATCAATTGTCATATACACACCTTCTATCTTTTCAAAATGAGGGGAGCTCATCCGTTCCCGGTTTCGCTGATGGGCGTTATGGAAAAACAAATGGCGCTTCGCGTTGCTTGTTTTTCCTTAGCACCTATTATATAGTATTCAATACTACATGACAATACTTTTTTCTCTGTTGCCCCTTTACTTTAAAGCTTTAGTATGCTAAAATATAGAAAGTCCCCGGGACAAAGAGTGATCAGTGAGGTATTGTAAAATGAACAAAAAAATTAAGACGGAAGCCGTAGATTCTCTGTTTGACGCTATTCTTTGCCTGAAGACCCGCAGTGAATGCTACAGCTTCTTTGAAGATCTGTGCACGGTCAACGAGCTGTTGTCCCTTTCACAACGCTTTGAGGTGGCCGCCATGCTGGGCAGCCACAAGACCTATCTGGAAATTGCAGAAAAAACCGGCGCATCCACCGCCACCATCAGCCGGGTCAACCGTTCCCTGAACTATGGAAACGACGGCTATGAAATGGTGTTTAGTCGTTTAAAGGACACAGATGGCAAGAAAGAGTAAAATACAATTCCCCGCAGCCATATGGCCCGGGGATTTTATGTATTGCCTTTATTCAGCTCACTGTATCGGCCTTTGTTCTGAATCACGGAATACCGATGTTCCGGCAGTATCTTCTGCCTTCGGCTCAAGGCCCTCTGCCTCCCTGCTCTCCGCCTCTTCCACTTCCTTCAGTGCCTCCGCTATGGCTTCCTTAGCACTCCTTTTGCCAGCGCGCAACGCTCTTGCAGCAGGCTTCGGCCTCCTTGTGCCTGTTTCCTGATTCATATTACAGCCACCCTGGAAGACTGCCTTTTCATCAATGACAATAATCTCCGTATTAATATCGCCTATTACTCTGGCCGTCGGTGTCAGCTCCGTCCTCTCGGAGGCCGTTATATTGCCGTTGACCTCTCCGCCGATGATCGTAGCCTGCGCGGAAATATCGCCGTTGACATTGCCCGTCACTCCTACAATCAATGTTCCCGTCACCGTCACATTGCCGTTGATGCACCCGTCAATTCGGGCTGAACCCTTTGACGAAAAGTCACCGTTGCACTCAGCCCCCTGTCCGATAAGCGTTGTGATAATCAATTCCCTCTTTTTCTTCATGTCCTCAGCCTCCTGTACTGCCGCCTCCGCGGCTGAAATTCCCTTACTCTTTCTGTATTAACCGCTGATCGCCAGCATTTCCATGGGATCAATATACACACCGTCCTTCAGCATCTGGTAACCGAGCCTGGTATTTTCATCCCCTATCAAAAACAATGTGGTACCCTGGGTTACACTCTCCCCCTGCTTTACCTTGATCTCACCGGAGTTACGATACACCGTTACATATCCGTTTCCATGATCCACCCAGACATTGTGCCCATACTCGCTGTCATCGTTTACTGCAGTGACGGTTCCTCCGGCTGTAGCCACTACCATGGCTCCATCCGTCGCAATAAATATGCACATGGGATCTCCTTCCGGCGCCATGTCCATCGTTACAGCTCCCGTCAGAGGAAATTCTGTCGGCAGCGTCTGCTTTTCCAACTGCTCTGACAGTTGATTTTCATTCTGGGTTTTCTGGTTTACGGTATTACTCAGAATCTGTATTGTTTCGTTCAGCGATTCAATCTGACTCTCAAGCTCCGACTTCTCCTGCTCCAGCTGCGCAATCTGTGCCTGCTGCTCGGAAGAATCCCGGCCACTCTCGGTCCGAAGGCCCTCCGTAACATAAAAGTAGCCCAGGCCTGCCCCAAGAACGGCGCAAAGAACCAAAATGACAATCCATGGTCCCCAGGGGTGATAATGGATCTGCTCCACCCCGGCATTCACTGCGTCCGATGCCAGAAGAACGATGCGATGCTTCTTTCGCTTATGTCTTTGTCGTTCCATATAAAGCCACCTGTCCTGTTTGTGCTTGAAAACAAACTCATTTTACCATATGTATCTTCCAACATCAACGAGGATTTAACATTTTTGTAACAATTACCTAATAAGAAAATAAATATATTATTTATTTTATACAATTTCATCTTGATATTTTGTCTATATTTGACAATTTAGTCGCCTGCCTTGCAGATTTCCAGCACCTTCCTCCACTCCAGATGACCGCCAAACAAGTCCAGCGCGCTCCCCACAGTGACATTCATCCTGTTTTGTCCCAGCTCCTTTAACAGATACAGATCCTCATAGCTGTGCACGCCGCCCGCATAGGTCACGGGCCTTCCGCTCCAGGCTCCCAGCTTTCTGATCAGATCCTCTTCGATTCCGCCGCCGCGTCCTTCCGCGTCTACCGCATGGATCAGGAATTCGCTGCAATACCCCGAAAGCCGCTCCAGCAACGGCTCATCTACCTGCTCTTTAGCAATTTTCTGCCACCGATCTGTGGCAATCCGGTATCCTTCCGCCGTTTTTCTGCAGCTCAGGTCCAGGACCAGCCTTTCCTTGCCGGCTGCCGACGCCAGCCTCTCCAGCCGGCTGTAATCAATGCGTCCGTCCCGAAATACATAGGAAGTCACGACGACATGAGAGGCTCCGGCATCCAGAAAGACTGCCGCATTCTCCGCCGTAATCCCGCCGCCGATCTGCATGCCGCCGGGATAGGCCCGCAATGCCTTAAAGGCCTGCGCTCTGGTCTGCTCATAGTATGCACTGTCCGCAGCATTCAAAAGGATGATGTGACCTCCCCGGATTCCCTGATCGCGATACAACGACGCAAAAAAAGCGGCATCCTGTTCTGCAACATAATTTTCCATAGCGAAATCGCCGGCATCCTTCAGGCTCGAACCCACAATCTGCTTCACTTTTCCGTTATGAATGTCAATACATGGTCTGAATTCCATGATTCTCCTTATTCCCTCCGCCATGGCGGAATCTGCCTTTGCGGAGTCCTTTCCATTTGTTTTTTTATGAATATTTTTGTCGTTTCCTCCACATAATATTCGCGAATCCGCCGCTGCTCATTTCATGTTGCGGCGGCAGATTTTGCAGCTTATCTTATATTATTGTAGAACGGAGGAGACTATGAAAAATTATAAGCGATTGGCAAGCGCAAAAAAAATCCGTGGAAAGAGATTTCCCGGGAAAAAGTTCCTTGCGCTGGGCCTGGTGCTGGCCTTCGTGTGTTTTGCTACAGCCTGTACTGAGGACGTCAATGACAATAATTCCGGCAGTATGGCCGGAAGCGGAGCCTCGACAGGTGCAGGCACAGGCGGCACGGGTACAGGCAGCAATGTCAGCAACGCCGGCAGATCCGGCAGCGGTACTGCAAATAACAACGGCAATTATAACAATTCCGTTACAGAGGGCACCGGTACCTCAGGCAGAAATGACTCCCTTCTGGAAAATGCCGGCAATGTCATTGACGACATTACCGATACCATTACCGGAAGCGGAACAGACAACACCGGTCTAAACGGTACAAACGGCGGTACCATGAACAATGCCGGCAGCAGGAGCAACACCACTAATCCCAACAGATCCAACACTACCGGCAGCGGCACCAACAGCACTGCCAATCCCAACAGATCCAACACTACCGGCAGCGGCACCAACAGCACTGCCAATCCCAACAGATCCAACACTACCGGCAGCAGCAACAACAACGCTGCCAACCCTAACAGATCCAACACTACCGGCAGCAACAACAACAACGCTGCCAACCCCAACAGATCCAACACTACCGGCAGCATCAACAGCACTGCCAACCCCAACAGCTCAGGCAGTACCGGCAATACAAACACCACCGGCACTTCCAACAGATCAGGCAGTACCGGCAATACTAACGGCTCCGGCAGCACAAGCGGCTCCGGCAGCAATACCGGTATCAGCGGCATGTACGGCACCGATAACTCCGGCAGCATGAGCGGCGGCAGCTTCGGCGGCAACAGTACCTTCGGCGTTGGCGGCACGACTCTGAATCGTTAAACAGACATCAAAATGCGGTAAAGGCAGTCCTCAGGACAGGACTGCCTCTATCACATTGCTCATATCATACATTCCCGCAGGCTTTCCGGCAAGAAACTTCGCCGCCTGAAGCGCCCCCTTGCCGAAAACAGCCTTGGAGTACGCTGTATGGGAAAAGGTTACCACCTCGTCGGCTCCGGCAAATATGACGTCATGGTCACCCACGATGGTGCCCCCGCGCACGGCACTGACGCCGATCTCCTTTTCGGGACGCTTCTCCCGCCTGCCGCTCCTGTCATAGACATATTCATATCCGCCGCCCAACTCCTCATTGACGGAATCCGCCAGTGCAAGAGCCGTTCCGCTGGGAGCGTCCAGCTTAAGTTTATGATGCTTTTCCACAATCTCAATATCGAATCCTGCAGGTGCCAGCACATTCGCCGCTTTTTTTATAAGCTGCAGCAGCAGATTAATGCCCAGAGACATATTGGCGGATCTGAGAATCGCCGTCACTTTCGATGTCTCCTCCACCTTTTTCAGCTGTGCCTCACTCAGGCCGGTAGTGCAGAGCACGCAGGGCACTTTTTTGCTGCCGCAGTAATCCAGCAGCTCTTCCACCCTTGCCGCCTGAGAAAAATCAATGATGCAGTCCGCCTCCACGTCACAAAGCTCCAGGGTTTCAAACACGGGATACGGATTGTGCCCGTCGTCCCACAGATCAATTCCGGCTGCAATCTGCACTTCCTGATCCTCCGCCGCCAACGCGCTGATGGTCTGCCCCATTTTGCCGTTGCAGCCCCTCATGATAATTCTTGTCATAATCATCCTCCAATCAAGCCGTAATTTATCATGGCCTTTTTCAGACGCTCTACGTTTGCAGGCTCCATTTCCGTCAGAGGCATTCTCAGATGCCCCGTCCCCATCCCCATAATATTGAGGGCCTTCTTTACGGGAATCGGATTCACTTCACAGAAAAGGGCGTTGCACAGCTCCAGGGCCTTCATCTGCAGACGGGCGCTCTCCTTCACATTTCCGTCCAGATAAGTCCGGCAGATCTCATGAGTCTGGGCCGGCGCAATATTGGAAAGCACGGAGATAACCCCCAGGCCGCCCAGGGACATGATGGGGACAATCTCATGGTCATTACCGGAATAAATATCCACACACCCTTCCGCAAGCGCAGCCAGCCACGCAATCTGCTTAATATCCGAACTGGCCTCCTTTACGCCGACAATATTCGACACTTCCCTGCACAGCCTTACCACCGTTTCCGGAAGAATATTGCAGCCGGTCCTGCCAGGTACATTATACAACAGGCACGGAATCTTTACGGCATCCGCTACTGTCTTAAAATGGGCATACAGACCGTTTTGTGTCGCCTTATTATAATAAGGACTCACCAGCAGCAGACCGTCCACCCCTGCCTTTTCCGCTTCCTTTGAAAGATAAACCGCCGTTTCCGTACAGTTCGAACCGGTTCCTGCGATCACCGGCACCCTCCGGGCAACCTTCTCTGCACAGAACCGAATCACATCCAGATGCTCCTCATGGGTCAAAGTGGAAGATTCCCCTGTGGTGCCGCACACGATGATGGCATCCGTCCCGTTTTCGATCTGAAACTCAATCAACTTCTGAAACTGCTCGTAATCCACTGCCCCGTCTTCAAGCATTGGGGTTACGATAGCCACGCCTGCCCCTTTAAAAATCGCCATTTTCTCAGTCCCTCCTTAAAATAATCCGATATATGAATTCCACAGCCGCCGATTCCGAAAGCGTCCGGTCCCATTGCCCGCCTTTGGCTGCCAGTCGCCCCCACCCGTAAAACGGGTGGCTCGGGACGCGGGCTCTAAGCCCG
>CANPOY010000058.1 GCA_947575805.1 uncultured Lachnospiraceae bacterium | reverse complement strand
GCGTTCGCCTCACACGCGAAAGGCCAGGGGTTCGAGCCCCCTTGCTTCCATTTTTGCTGTCAAAAAATCCGCAAATCAGGTTTATTCGCTGTTCTTGACGATAAAAATTCAATTCCGCGTTCTGTGTGTCTTCTCTTGATCAGTGTGAAATCAACTGTTGAGAATTTAATTGTATTTCCGCAGGAACAGGATATAGAGTATGATATGAAGATTCGCAATGAAGGAGAGGAAGATGTCACATAAGATTAAAACAAGTATACAGCATATTGATGCGGAACCCGGGCAGCGCATTCTGGCAGTCAGCGATATACATGGTCATCTGGATCGTCTGCATCAGCTTCTGCGGCAGCTTGATTACAGGGCGGACGATATACTTGTGATCGTGGGTGACCTGATCGAAAAGGGGCCGGAGAGTCTGCGTGTGGTACAATATGTGATGGATCTGGCAAAGCAGCATCCCGTCTATGTATCCATGGGAAACGTGGATCTGGGACGGATTCTGAAAGCAGATGACGATTCCCCGGAAGGGGTCGCGGACTGGGCGGGCTTCCTTGCCTGGGCGGAGCGGACCTGGGGAGGAAGTCTCTTTTCCGAGATGCTGGCGGATATGGGGATACCCATTAGTCAGGTGGAGGGGGAGAAAGCCGCAGAATACCGCCGTATGATGCTGGAGCAGTTTCATGGGGAGCTGGAATTTCTTTGGAGCAGGCCGACGATTCTGACTGCGGGAAAGTATATTTTTGTCCATGGCGGTATACCCACCGAAGAAGTGGAGAGTCTAGCGGATACGGATCCGCTGCCGTTCCTGAAAAACGACGATTTTTACAGTCAGGGATATTCGTTCCGGGATCATATCGTGGTGACGGGTCACTGGCCTGTCTGCCTGTACCGCACAGACCGGGAAGACGTAAGTCCCCTGTTTGACCGGGAGAGGGGAATCCTGTGCATAGACGGGGGAAGCGGATTGAAGTTTTCCGGGCAGCTCAACGGGATCATCATTCCCGACAGTCAGGCTGACATGAAAGAAATCAGATGGATGGGGTATGACGGCGCACCTCAGGTGGAAGCACTGGAGGGCCAGGAGGGCCGGGCAGCCAAGGTACACATTCAGTATTTCGAAAGCCAGGTGGAGCTGTTATCCCAGGATGGGGATATGGGGGAGTGGAGTCATCTTTCCTCGGGAAAGACCTTTTCGGGTCCTGTAAAATGGACTTATCATGACGACGAAGGCAGGTTGCATTACAGTGATTACGCAGACACGGTGCTGTCCGTGGTTCCGGGGGATCGGCTGAACGTGATCCTGCAGACCGAGGCAGGGTGTTGCTGTAAAAAGGACGGTCTAGTCGGCTGGTACCAGGGGAAGGTGCAGCCGGTAAAAGAGAGCCTTGTACTGCTGCCCGGGGGGCCGGACCGGAAGGAGGCTCATCGCCGGGAGCGGGAGCTTATGGTGTATGAGCTGCTGGATCGGCTGAACATTCCTTACGAGCGCATCGACCATAGGGAAACCAACACCATGGAGGCCTGTCAGGCGGTGGATGAGGCACTGCAGGGAGCAATGATCTGCAAGAATCTGTTTCTGTGTAACCGTCAACGAACTGCATTTTACCTGTTGATGATGCCGGGGGATAAGGCATTTAAGACCAAAGAGCTTTCCGTCCAGATCGGCAGTTCCAGGCTGTCATTTGGGGAGGCGGTCTATATGGAACGGTATCTGCATATCAGCCCGGGCAGCGTCAGCGTTATGGGGCTGATGAACGATACGGAGTGCCGGGTGCAGCTGTTGATAGACAGGGATCTTCTGGAGGGGGAATTTTTTGGCTGCCATCCCTGCATGAACACCTCCAGTATCCGCCTGCGTATGAAGGATCTGCTGGACATTTTTCTGCCTGCAGTGGGGCATGAACCCCTGTATGTAGAATTAGCAGGAGAGTGACATGAAAACAGTCATTTGTGACGACAATGCCGGGGATATGGTAAAATGTCCTTATTCCAGAGTATTAGGGAGCAAAACATGGAAAAAATTCTTGTAATGGATGAGCATAATTATGAGGATGCTCTGGGAGAAATATACAGAGTTTCCGTCAGAGGAATTATATTTGTTGCCGGTAATCTGTTGCTGATTGAAAATTCTTTTGGAGAGGTCAAGCTGCCGGGCGGGGGTATGGAGCCCGGGGAAGATGACTGTCAGGCTCTGATCCGAGAGGTAAGAGAGGAAACGGGATATGACGTGGTTCCTGAATCCATAAAGCCGTTTGGGGAAATAGAGGAAAAGAGGCTATCCGTTCAGGAGCCGATGATCTGGCATCAAATCAGTCGTTTATACGTTTGTGATGTATATACGGGGCAGGGGCAGTGTGAATACTCCGAGAACGAAAAGAAGTATGGGTTTCGCCAGGTGTTTTGCACCTTGGAAGAGGCACTGGAAAAGAACGAAAGAATGCTGGAAAAAGAAGGGCGCCAGGCATGGAACCAGCGGGAGTATAAGACATTGCTGCTGATAAAGGATTATTTGAAAAAATAGGCAGCCCGGCTGTCGGCATCAGCATTTGGGTGCAGCAAAAACTGCTGCAGGGAGGTTAATATGAGATATGATGTAATTATCGTAGGGGCAGGGCCGGGAGGAATTTTTACGGCTTATGAGCTGACAAAGCGGAATCCCGGATTGAAAGTGGGGGTGTTTGAGGCGGGACATTCCCTGGAGAAGCGTCATTGTCCCATCGACGGGGAGAAGGTCAAAAGCTGTATCGGCTGCAAATCCTGCTCCATTATGAGCGGTTTTGGCGGGGCGGGGGCTTTTTCCGACGGAAAGTATAATATTACCAATGATTTTGGCGGTACGCTTTATGAATATATCGGTAAGAAGGAAGCCATTGATCTGATGAAATATGTGGACGGCATTAACATGGAGTATGGCGGGGAAGGGACGAAAATGTATTCCACTGCGGGAACCCATTTTAAGAAGCTGTGCCTGCAGAACAAGCTGAATCTGCTGGATGCTTCAGTGCGCCATCTGGGCACGGACATTAACTTTGTGGTGCTGGAGAATCTGTACGCCAGACTGAAAGATAAGGCGGATTTTTACTTTGATACGCCGGTGGACAGGATTGAGCTGGCGGAGGGCGGATACCGTGTGATTTGCGGAGGAGAGACTTACGACTGTGATAAATGCGTCGTCTCCGTGGGACGCAGCGGCAGCAAATGGATGGAGAAGGTGTGCAGGGAATTGAAAATTCCCACGAAGTCAAACCGGGTGGACCTCGGTGTGCGTGTGGAGCTGCCGGCGGTGATCTTTTCCCATCTGACGGATGAACTGTATGAGAGTAAAATCGTGTACCGCACGGAAAAATTTGAGGATAATGTGCGGACCTTTTGTATGAATCCTTATGGCATCGTGGTGAACGAGAATACAAACGGTATTGTCACTGTCAACGGCCACAGCTATGAGGACGTGGAGAAGAGGACGGAAAATACCAATTTTGCCCTGCTGGTGGCAAAGCATTTTTCGGAGCCCTTTAAGGACAGCAACGGTTACGGTGAAAGTATTGCCAGGCTTTCCAACATGCTGGGGGGCGGCGTTATCGTGCAGAGGTTCGGGGATCTGGTGAGAGGCCGGCGCAGCAATGTGAAGCGTATTGAGGAAGGCCTGGTACAGCCCACGCTGGCAGCCACACCGGGAGATTTAAGCCTGGTCCTGCCAAAGCGGATCTTAGACGGCATCATAGAGATGATCTATGCCCTGGACAAGATTGCGCCCGGCACGGCCAACGACGACACTCTGTTGTATGGGGTGGAGGTGAAGTTCTATAACATGGAGGTGGAAATCGACAGAAATCTGGAAAGCTTCCATAAGGGACTGTATATCATCGGGGACGGCAGCGGGGTGACTCATTCCCTGTCCCACGCCTCCGCCAGCGGCGTGTATGTGGCCAGGCAGATAGCATAAAAGGGGAATATGGGAAGGGAGAATTATGCTTACAGAGGACATGATTTTGACGGTAAAGGGAGGGGAGCTTCTGCTGCGCAATCCCCGGGAAGAGGACGCTCAGATGCTGCTCGATTATCTGAAGGTTGCCTGTGGAGAAAGCCGGTATCTTGCGAAGGAGCCGGAGGAAATCACCATGACCATAGAAGAGGAAGAGGCATTTATCCGGAAACAGAATGATTCCGGGAACAGTGTAATGTTGTTGGGGTTTCTGAACGGCAGGCATGTGGGCAACGGTTCCCTGATGGGAAACGGCCTGCTCAGATACCGGCACCGGGTCAGCATGGGGATTGCTCTTTATCAGGAGTTTACGGGACTTGGCATCGGCAGGGCCATGATCGGGGCTCTGCTTGGGATTGCCGGGGAGAAAGGCATTGAGCAGGTGGAGTTGGAGGTGGTGAAGGATAATGAGCGGGCTATCCGTCTGTATCAGGATATGGGCTTTGAGATCCGCGGCATCTTTCCCAATAATATGAAATATAAGGATGGAAGCTATGCGGATGCCTACTGGATGGTGAAGATACCGGTGCAGGGGGTATGTGGAAACGCATAGCCATTTTAAGTGAGGAGACGAATGACGGAAAGATTATATGAGTTTAAAGCTGAAATTCATACCGTTCCGCAAAAAGGAGGAGCGTATATTGAATTTCCGTACGATATTCGTAAAGAATTTGGCAAAGGCAGAGTCAAAGTCCATGTGACATTTGACGGGATTCCATATGATGGGAGTATTGTAAATATGGGAATCAAAAAATCGGATGGCAGTATTTGCTATATTATTGGAATGTTAAAGTCCATTCGGGAACAGCTTAACAAGTCTGAAGGGGATGAGGTTGAAGTGACCGTTTGCGAAAGGCAGATTACCGCTTAAATTTTGGGATGTTTCATTCACGATGTCCTGCCTGACATTGGCAAAATAACCTTGTTATTTCTGCCGCCATGGAAGCCCGGTCAAAACAACCGGAAAGATCGAGGGGCCGGGATTGAACTGGACGCAAAAACGAAAAAATAATTAAATTATAAAATGTATTTCAGGAGTATTTCTTATGGGCGAAAAAATAGAAATAAAAGAAGAAAGATTGTCTGCAGAAGAATATATTGATTTCTTAAAAAGGACGGACCTGGGTTCGCAATATCCGAAAGAGCGGTTTGCGGAGAGAATATCCAGGCTTGTGAACAATGTTTCGATAAGCCTTGTGGCAAGAAATGAGGGCGGTTTAGTCGTGGGAACTTTGTTCGGATTGACGGATTATGTATATTGGCTTTATGTGACGGATTTAGGTGTCGACAGAGAGTATGAAGGGCAGGGAATTGGAAGCCGGCTGATGAAAGCGGCGCATGAAAAAGCGGGTGGGGAAAAGGACATTGCCGTTTATCTGATTGCAAATGAAAATGCCATCCCCTTTTATGAGAAGCTGGGCATGAAAAAGGCGGAGGATGTGATGCAGTATAATCAGATTGAATGGACTGATTTTACGGTGCGGTAGATCATGATTGCTGGAGGGTGACAGATGCGCGGAGAAAAGGAAATATTTGACCTGATCTTAAGGGTAGGGCAACGGGACGAACGGATCAGAGGGGCCTATATGAACGGTTCCAGGACGAATCCGAATGTACCCAAAGACATTTTTCAGGATTATGACGTGGTTTATGTGGTGCGGGAGACGAAGAGCTTTATAGAGGACAAAGACTGGATCAGGCAGTTTGGAGAGATTCTGTATATGCAGCTGCCCGACGAGTTTCCGGATGAGGGGACGGACGTCTCTAAATGCTACGGCTGGCTGGTGCAGTTTGCGGATGGGGTCAGGATAGACCTGCATGTGGAGACGGTGGAGAAAAACCAGGAGGATGGTTTTGACGATTGCCTGACTGTGATTTTGCTGGACAAGGATAAGCGTTTTCCGCGGCTGCCGGAATCCAATGACATCGGTTATCATGTCAAAAAGCCGGACAAAAAGCAATACGCCTGTGTATGCAACGAGTTCTGGTGGTGCCTGAACAATGTGGCAAAGGGCATGTGGCGGGGCGAGATGCCTTATGTCCAGGACATGGTCAATTTTCATGTGCGGAAGCAGTTGGAAAACATGCTGGCGTGGAAGGTGGGAATCCTGACAGGCTTCTCGGTCAGCGTAGGAAAATCCGGGAAATACATGTACCGGTGGCTGGAGAAGGAAGAGTGGGAGACATATCTTTCCACATGGTTTTCCGCAGAGCCGGCGGAAGCCTGGGAGGCCGTTTTCAGAATGTGCGATTTGTTTGGGCAGACCGCAAGGCACGTGGGCAGGGAGCTTGGGTATGAATATAATGAGACGGAAGGGGCGAACAGCCGGAGTTTTCTGGAGCATGTCCGGGTACTGCCCAAAGATGCGCCTGCAATATATTAAGAGATAAGCTGTATCATTTCATAAAATAGCTTGATTTTTTCCCAGGAATACAATACACTTTAAGGGTAGTCGGAATAAAATCGCAGCACGGAGGATGATGATGAGTATTCAGGAGTTTAAGCCCGTCAAGGAGGGCAAGGTACGGGAAATTTACGATAACGGCGACAGCCTGATCGTGGTTGCCACAGACAGAATCAGCTGTTTTGATGTGATCCTGGGCAATCAGGTGGATAAGAAGGGAACGGTTCTGACCCAGATGTCCAAGTTCTGGTTTGACATGACGGAGGATATTCTTCCCAATCATATGATTTCAACGGATGTTGATGACATGCCGGAATTTTTCCGGCAGGAGCGGTTTGACGGCAACAGTATGATGTGTAAAAAGCTGACCATGATCCCGGTGGAGTGTATTGTGCGGGGATACATTACGGGAAGCGGCTGGGCCAGCTACCAGAAGGACGGAACCGTCTGTGGCATTCGGCTTCCTGAAGGTTTAAAAGAGTCTGACAAGCTTCCTGAGCCTATTTATACTCCATCTACCAAGGCGGAGATCGGCGATCATGACGAGAATATTTCCTTTGAGCAGAGCGTGGAGTATCTGGAGAAGCATTTCCCCGGAAAAGGCCGGGAATATGCTGAGAAGCTTCGGGACTACACCCTGGCTCTTTATAAAAAGTGTGCGGATTATGCGCTGACAAAGGGGATTATCATTGCGGATACAAAATTTGAGTTTGGCCTGGACGAGAAGGGTAATATCGTGATCGGAGACGAGATGCTGACCCCCGACAGCTCCCGCTTCTGGCCTGCGGAAGGTTATGAGCCGGGGCACAGCCAGCCTTCCTTTGACAAGCAGTTTGCAAGGGACTGGCTGAAGGCTAATCCGGACAACAACTGGACTTTGCCGCAGGATATTGTGGACAAGACCATTGAGAAATATCTGCAGGGCTACGAGCTCCTGACAGGAAAGCCGTTGGGAAAGTAATAGGAGGACCCTCCCGGAAGAGCAGCGATTCCGGGAGGGTGTTTTGCGGTAAGCTGCAGAAGCTGGAAGACCGGGGGACCGGCCCGGCATGATAAAGGAGAAACAGATGAGGGAATACAACGGAAAATCATACATGGAACATCAGCCCCATACCATGGAGGAGCTGCTGGAGATCACCACGATCCTGCGCAGTCCCGAGGGCTGCTCCTGGGACAGGGCGCAGACCCATGAATCCCTGAAAAAGTGTCTGGAGGAAGAAGCCGGCGAGGTGCTGCAGGCGGTGGAGCAAAAGGACGATGAAAACCTGTGCGAAGAGCTTGGGGATCTTTTGCTGCAGGTGCTGCTGCACTGCGAGATTGCCAGGGAAAGAGGAGCTTTTAGCTTTCAGGATGTGATACAGGTCCTGGCGGACAAGCTGATCCGCAGACATCCTCATGTGTTCGGCGACACGAAGCGGCCGGAAAACCCTGAGGAAGCGCTGGCTCTCTGGAAGGATGTCAAGAGGCAGGAGAAGGAGAGACAGGAAGAGCAGCAAAGAGTTTAAGCAGGAGTGTACAGGCGTCACGGTATTAGCTTACGCTCAGATTGGCATATTTTTTCGGCGATACCCCGACTGCCCTGGTGAAGGCTTTGAAGAAGCTGCTGTAATCGCCAAAGCCGCTTTTTTCAAAGGCTTCGCTTACGTTGGCGCCCTCGCTTAAGGCGGCCTTTGCAATGCTGATCCGGCGGGCGGCAATATATTTGCCGATGGTGGTGCCGGTGGCCTGCTTGAAGATGCGGCAGATATAGGATTCGCTGAGGTAAAAGCTTTCGGCCAGCTGTTCGACGGTAACAGAGTGGGCAATATTTTGATTGATGAAGGTGAGTATATCGTCTACCTGATGATTGTATTTGTATTCGCTTTTTACAGTCTCCGGAGCATTTGAGCTGGAAAGGGAATTGATCATTACCAGCAGCTCCATGAAAGCAGCCTGTTCCACGATGTCATGTGCGTAACCGTTGGCGGACAGGATCTTGTCGATGTAATACAGAAAGCGTTTTTGCTGTTCCCGGCTTAAGGACAGCTTATGCTGAAAGCCGGCACTGCGGCAGGAAAAGCAGGCGTCCAGGTCTGTGTCCGCCGTGGAGAGCCGCTTGGTGTAATCGGGATGAACGGAGAGGACAATGCGTTCGTGGAGCTGATTGTCTATTTGGGTCAGTTTATGGCTTTCGTATTGGTTGATGATAAACAGATCTCCCGGGGAAATGGAATAAAAGCGGTTGTCAATGAGGAATTGTTTGCCGCCGGAGATGGAATAATAGAGCTCATAACAGTCATGGATGTGCATGTCCATGGCTTTTTCTTCTTTGTAAAGGTGTGCCACGGCAAAGGTTTTGGTGTTCTGGCAGTTTTCGATGGCAATTTTGCAGGAGGTGACTTCTTCCATGGGGCTTTTTCTTCCTTTCTCTTTTCTCTTCGGGTACAGTATAGTGCAAAAGTTCATATTTTGCAATATTTTGAAAAATATTTGAATAGACCTGGAGAATTTTTTCAAGTATACTATATTAGAATAGTTAGGAAGAAGTATAAAATCTGAAAATTTTATGGAAATGGAAATTATTGTATGCTATAATGTAAGCACTTACACAATACAGTGCGGAATTATTTTATGAAAGGAGATGTGTATTACAGTGGAACTGAGAACAGCAGTATCACCCAGAGATGTGAAACATTATACGACAGAGCGCCTGCGGGAAGAATTTCTGATTCAGAATCTCTTCGTGCCCGGTGAGATCAAGCTGGTGTACAGCCACATTGACAGAATCATAACAGGAGCGGCGGTGCCGGTAAAGCCCCTTACCCTTACGGCAGGGGACGAGCTGAGAGCCGAGTATTTCTGCCAGAGGCGTGAGCTTGGTGTCATTAATATCGGCGGTTCGGGGACCATCACCGTGGACGGAAAGGTGTACAGGGTAGGATTTAAGGAGGCAATGTACATCGGTATGGGCTCGAAGGAGATTATTTTTGCCAGCGATGACGGAGGGAAGCCAGCAAAATACTATCTGAATTCCGCACCGGCCCACAGGACATGTCCTACCGTGCTGATCAAGCCGGAAGGTGAGCCGGAGGAGGGTGTGGTAATCGTTAAGCAGGAGAACAAGGTGGAGCTGGGAAGCCTGGAGGACGCAAATCACAGGGTGATCTGCAAATACATCCTGCCCGGCCAGGTGGAAAGCTGCCAGCTGGAGATGGGGATGACGAAGCTGGAGCCCGGCAGTGTCTGGAATACCATGCCCTGTCATACCCACGACAGGCGTATGGAGGTTTACCTTTATTTTGAAATGCCGGAGGACGCCTTTGTAATGCACTACATGGGCGAACCGAACGAGACCCGGCACATTGTCATGAGAAACGAGGAGGCGGTGATTTCGCCCAGCTGGTCCATTCATTCCGGCTGCGGCTCCAGAGCTTATACCTTTATCTGGGGCATGGTAGGGGAGAATCAGGACTTTGACGATATGGACGGCGTAGCGATGAAGGATTTAATGTAGCGGATGTGATTGATTTTATCAACTAACCATGATTCAATAAAAAGGAGAGAATGAAAATGGGAAATTATGTCAACAACTTTTCGCTGGAAGGTAAGATTGCTCTTGTGACGGGAGCATCTTACGGCATCGGCTTTGCGATTGCTTCCGCATATGCCGAGGCAGGCGCTACCATCGTTTTCAACGACATCAAGCAGGAGCTGGTGGACAAGGGGCTGGCGGCATACGCAGAAAAGGGCATCAAGGCTCACGGCTATGTCTGCGACGTGACCGATGAGGAAGCGGTCAATGCCCTGGTAGCACGGATCGAGAAAGAAGTGGGCGTGATCGATATTCTGGTAAACAATGCCGGGATTATCAAGAGAATCCCCATGATTGAGATGACGGCGGCAGAATTCAGACAGGTGATCGACGTGGATCTGAATGCACCCTTTATCGTATCCAAGGCCGTTATCCCTTCCATGATTAAGAAGGGCCACGGCAAAATTATAAACATCTGCTCTATGATGTCCGAGCTGGGGCGTGAGACGGTATCCGCATACGCGGCGGCAAAGGGCGGCCTGAAAATGCTGACCAAGAATATCTGTTCCGAGTATGGCCAGTACAATATCCAGTGCAACGGCATTGGCCCCGGCTATATAGAGACTCCTCAGACAGCGCCTCTGCGTGAGATCCAGCCGGACGGCAGCAGGCATCCCTTCGACCAGTTTATCTGTGCGAAGACCCCCGCAAACAGATGGCTTCAGGCGGAAGAGCTGGCTGGTCCCGCTGTGTTCCTGGCTTCTGACGCTTCCGACGCGGTAAACGGACACATTCTCTATGTGGACGGGGGTATCCTGGCTTATATCGGGAAGCAGCCTTCATAACATGAGGGAATCATCAGGCCGTTTTCTGCCGGATGATTTACGCCCTGAAGACAGGGCTTCTTCATGAATATGTTGAAAGCAGAAAATGACATCATAAAGTAGGTTTTAAGTAGGGAGGCTTAAGTGAGAGCATGAAAATAGCTTTGATCAATGAAAACAGCCAGGCGGCAAAAAACGAGCTGATCTGTGCAACCCTAAAAAAGGTAGTAGAGCCCATGGGGCATGAGGTGTTTAATTACGGCATGTGCGGCGCGGAGGATCCCAATTCCCTGACTTACGTACAGAACGGTATTCTGGCGGCTGTGCTCATAAATTCCGGAGCGGCGGATTATGTAATTACCGGCTGCGGCACCGGAGAAGGGGCAATGCTGGCCTGCAATTCCTTCCCCAAGGTGCTTTGCGGGCATATTGAATCCCCTCTGGACGCGTATCTGTTTTCCCAGGTAAACGACGGAAACTGTGTGGCCATTCCTTTTGCCGAGAATTTCGGCTGGGGCGGTGAACTGAACCTGCAGTATATCTTTGAAAAGCTGTTCTGCGCCCCCGGGGGCGGCGGCTATCCTCCCGAGCGGGTTGAGCCGGAGCAGAGGAATAAGAAGATTCTGGACAAAGTGAAGGAAGTAACTCATACGGATATGGTTACTATTCTGCAGAAGCTTGACCGGGACCTGGTGAAGGGAGCTCTTTCCGGAGCCAAATTCAAGGAGTATTTCCCCGCAAACTGCAAGTGCGATAAGATTGCGGCGGCAGTGAAGGAAATGAAGATTTTCTAGGCGGTCTGTATATCCGCCAGGAAAATAGAAGTCATTTCCCTGAGCATGTCCAAACAAACCCGTTTGCTTTAGGCGGGTATGAATCATGAAGGCCAGTGTGTGAAGCGTATCGATCAGTCTGTGTCCGCGGGGTTTCCGCAGGCTGACCGGAAATTATAACCGTATCATGAAAGCCGCGCAGAAATGAGGATAATTATGAATGCAGTATTAGAACAGATCAGTAAGATCGGAATTGTTCCCGTTGTCAAGATTGACAGGGAAGAGGATGCCCTGCCTCTGGCAAAGGCTCTGTGTGCAGGCGGCCTGCCCTGTGCGGAGGTGACCTTCCGTACGGATGCGGCGGCAGGTGCCATTAAGATTATGACCGAGAATTTCCCTGATATGTGTGTAGGCGCGGGAACGGTTCTGAATGCGGAGCAGGTGGATGCGGCAGTAGCTGCAGGGGCAAAGTTTATTGTAAGCCCTGGTTTCAATCCCAGAACCGTGAAATATTGTATTGATAAGGGTGTGCCCATCACCCCCGGTACTTCCAGTCCTTCAGACATCGAGCAGGCGATTGAATTCGGACTTGACGTGGTGAAATTTTTCCCTGCGGAGCAGTCAGGAGGCCTGGCAAAGATCAAAGCCATGGCAGCGCCCTATGTAAATATGAAGTTCATGCCCACCGGCGGTGTGAATGCAAAGAACCTGACTTCCTATCTGGATTTCCCCAAGATCATTGCCTGCGGCGGTTCCTGGATGGTGCCCGGGGATCTGATTAACGATGGTGCATGGGATAAGATCGAGGAGCTGACCAGGGAAGCGGTACAGACCATGCTGGGATTTGAACTGGCACATGTGGGAATCAACGCGGAAAACGAGGAAGAAGCCCTGAAGGCGGCAAATCGCTTCGCATTCCTGTTTGGAATGCCTGCCAAGGTGGGTAACAGCTCCATCTTTGCAGGAACAGCGGTAGAGGTAATGAAGACTCCCTTCAAGGGAAAGAACGGGCACATTGCCATTCGTACCAATTACATTGAGCGTGCCGTAAACTACATGAGCACCGTTCTGGGTGTAGAGTTTGAAGAGCCCAAGAAAGACGAGAAAGGCAAGTATAAGGCGATCTACCTGAAGGAAGAGGTGGGCGGATTCGCGGTTCATCTGGTGCAGAAATAATGTCTCCGCAATCAGAAAGCGGGTCAGGATTCCCTCTGGCGAGGGGTACTATAATAATCGGAAAACGAAAAAGAAAAGGGGAATTTAAACAATGGCAAAGGTAATAACAATGGGTGAGATCATGCTGAGACTGTCCACCCCCAATTTTGAGAAGTTTATTCAGGCAGACGAGTTCGACATCAACTATGGCGGCGGAGAGGCAAACGTGGCGGTGTCTCTGGCAAATTACGGACATGATGCGGAGTTCGTCACCGCCGTTCCGGCTAATGAGATCGGCGAGTGTGCGGTAGCGGCTTTAAGAAAGTATAACGTAGGCACAAAGCATATAGCAAAGTGCGGTGAGAGACTGGGCATTTATTTCCTGGAGAGCGGGTCATCCATGAGGCCTTCCAAGGTGGTTTATGACAGAGCGCATTCCTCTATTTCCACGGCTACTGCTGCAGATTTTGACTTTGATGATATTTTCAGAGACGCGGACTGGTTTCACTTTACAGGCATCACGCCTGCTGTCTCCGATGCGGCAGCAGTGCTGACGGAGGAGGCTCTGAAGGCGGCAAAGAAGCATGGTGTAAAGGTTTCCGTGGATTTAAATTTCCGCAAGAAGCTTTGGAGCTCCGAGAAGGCACAGAAGGTCATGAAGAACCTGATGCAGTATGTGGATGTGTGTATCGGCAACGAGGAAGACGCTGAGCTGGTGCTGGGATATAAGCCAGGTAAGACCGATGTCACCAGCGGTGATCTGGAATTGGCAGGTTATAAGTCCATCTTTGAGCAGATGGTGGCAGACTATAATTTCGAGTACTGCATTTCCTCTCTGCGTGTCAGCCATTCCGCTTCCGACAACGGCTGGTCCGCATGTATTTATTCCCGGGATACCAAGGAGTTCTATCATTCCAAGGAGTACAGCATTCATCCTATTGTTGACCGTGTGGGCGGCGGCGATTCCTTTGCCGGCGGCGTGATCTGCGGTATGCTGGACGGCAAGAACTTCAAGGATGCCCTTGAATTTGGTGTGGCGGCTTCCGCGTTGAAGCATACCATACCCGGTGATTTCAACCTGGTATCCAGGAAAGAAGTTGAGACGCTTGCAGGCGGTGACGCATCCGGGCGTGTACAACGATAAAGAGTGTACGATAAAAATCAAGAGAAAAAAGGGATTGACTTTTTGGAAGAGTAATGCTATGATGATACTTGCGCAGTACATATGCTGTGTATGCGGAAGTGTCGGAACTGGCAGACGAGCAAGACTAAGGATCTTGTGACAGCAATGTCGTGTGGGTTCAAGTCCCATCTTCCGCACCAGAAGGCGCGAATTTGAACACGCCGAAACGGATCCTCCACTTCTTTGAGAAGGTGGTGGCCGTTGTGCTCAAATTCTCAAAATAGAGGCCGAGAAGGCGCAGAAAAAGCCCGGAGGGTATAAACTACCCGCCGGGCTCTTTTCGTGCGCTCTGAGGGCCCGTGTGTGGCTCTCAGGGGCATTTATTCACTATTCCTTGCCGGTGCCTGCCTCGATCTCCACCTCTACCGTGCTTTCGCTGGCCGGTACTTCACCTGCGAGCTGCTGCACTGTCGTGGCTGCGATCGTGGTCGCTACGCTGGCCGCGGTGGCTGCTGCCGTGGTGGCTGCTGTTGTCGCTGCCTCCCCGCTGTCCGGGCGTTTGAGGTCGCGGCATACCTGCTCAATCTTGGTTTCGATCCATGCGTCGAAGTCTCCGTAAATTTCACCGAGAGCGGCCACTGTCGTGTCGCCGAGGATCTCCAGCGCTTTGTCCTTGGACTTTTGGAAGGCTTCGAGCTGCTTCTCTTTGGTGAAGTCGCCGGAGCTTTTCAGGGCGTCAACGAAGGTCTGGGCGGTGAACGCCACCGCCTGCTCCACCGCGTCCACGGCCATGTCCATGTATTTGCTCGCGGTTTCGTTGTCGATCTGCTTCTGGATCTTTGCTGTCTCTCTGCGGAGCAGCGCCACGGCATAGGCCCCGCCCGCCGTGATTAGCAGGCAGAGGACAGGCACGCACGCGCTCACAATTTGCTGCATTGTTTCGTTCATGGTGTTTCCTCCCTTATTTGCTTACTTTGTCGGCGTCTACCCAGCCATAGACTGAGGACTGCCCGTTGGTGTGTACGACGTGGTACGGGTGCTTGGCTCCCTTGCTGATCGCCGTCACCTTGGCCGGGCCCGCTT
>CANPOY010000057.1 GCA_947575805.1 uncultured Lachnospiraceae bacterium | reverse complement strand
TTCAGCGCGGCGATGGCCGTTGTGCCGGAGCCCGCGCAGATGTCCGCCACCACCTGGCCGGGGCTGGTGTAGGTCTTTATCAGGTATTCGCAAAGCTCCACGGGCTTTTGGGTAGAAACTTTCCGCAGCAGCAAAGAAGCTGGCAGAGGGTATAGAGGAAACTCTTACCTATATGGATTTTCCTACTCAGCACTGGACACGGATCAGGACCAATTGCACCATCGAACGGCTGAATCGTGAGATCAAACGCCGGACAAAAGCAATCGGTGCATTCCCCGATGGACAAAGCGCCCTGATGCTGTTATGTGCCAGACTGCGCCATGTAACGAGTACCCAATGGGGAACGAAGCAATACATGAACATGGATCATCTCTATCACATGGAATCGGATACAGAACCTGATAATATAGCCGGCTGACTACCGGATACCAAACGGCAGAAATTAAATTTGGGAAAGGAGGGCTTTGCCAATGTTGACACTTGAAGGTCTGATTGCTGTTATCAGCTTATGTCTGACAGCTTTCGGACTCGGATACTCAATTAGGAAGTAAAGATAACGACAAACCACAAAAATAGCCGCCCTGTCTCAAAAGGTAACCGCCCTCAGCCTCGCAAACTGAACGATTACCTTTGTTAATCTGACATTATGTGGGCTAACCGTCTATCGGTAGCTCCCTTTATATCTTTATAATATTATGCGGAATACTCAGAAATGTCAATATATAACACACTTTTTCTATTTCTTCCAAAAAACAGAAATAATGGTTATCGAAAGCACACATTTTATTCAAAGTTATTATCATATTTCATCTGCAAGTATTTTTCACTGGGATATAAATCTTTGTTTTTAGGATATATAATACTATCATATATTCCTGTCAATTCTTGATTAACAACTTCAATCATTCCGTCTGGTCTAATCTTCAAAAGTCCATTATCAAACGCAATTTCATGATTTGTACACAAACATATACCATTTTGCACTTCATCACTACCGCCTTTTTTTACATCTACAATATGTGCTGCTCTTAAAATTTTTGTTTCTTGTATACCACAAACAGCACATCTGTTTTCATAAGCTTTTAATATATCCTTTCTAAATTTATCTTGCTTTCTATATGGTTTTTTTACAACTGTATCAGTCCATTCTCTGTTTTTATAGGGAAACCTAGCTCTTATCTCGCTTTCTGTTTCAAGTCGCAGTTCTTGCTCTTTTTCATCCCATATTGCGGTAGGCAACATATCAAATCTTTCAAGCGTCATATCCAATAACCCTTTTCCTTGTTCAAAAAAAGAAATCATAACTCTAATTTCATTTTTCGAATGAAACATGTGAAATTCCACTGGAAAAATATGCTCGTCGTTTAATCCCTCAACAAAATCTTCTCTTAATGATTGATTTCTTTTTTCTCTTATTGCCGCATTATTATATTCAATCAAAAGCCACTTTGTAAAATATCTTGTTAAATTTGCCATTATTCCTCCACATAAACTTATTACTATATCTACTTCTTAAACATATCAATTGACCTACTATTTTGTTATAACACATTACCCTGCAACAATGCAAAGGAATTATCTTCCTACACTTACTTTTATGCACATCAAATAAAGCTTTGCAATCTTATTAATACATCTTCTCTTTATTTATAAACGAGGTATGAAAAAAGTATGATCTTTTCACCAATTCCCAAACTCAATATCCCCACCACAAACAAAAAAGCCCTTGAAAATCAAGGACTTCTCAGAGCTGCTGACGGGAATCGGACCCGTGACCTCCGCACTACCAATGCGACGCTCTACCGACTGAGCCACAGCAGCATCAGGTAATCCGGGAGGCTTATGCCTCCTGCAATCACCGTTATTCATTATAGCAAACACCCTTGGGGTTGTCAACTAAATTTTTTTATTCTTTTCTTTTCCTCCTTCTCATACTATGCTTTGTCTCCTCCGGTCTCCCGTTCCACACCGCTCTTTCTGCCTTCAGTCTCAGATAATCTGCCGCATCATCCGGCACGTCATCCAGATCCTCGCGTCCGATGTCCACATTGACCGGATTTTTCTTAAAGAGAATATCGTACATTACCGGAATGATGAACAGAGTCATCAAAGTCGCATAAGCAAGCCCTCCCGCCACGACAATTGCCATGCCCCTGGACATCTGGCTGGACAGATCGTCGCCAAACAGCAGGCTCGCCATGGCAAGTATGGTGGTCAGCGCCGTCATTAAAATCGGGCGCATCCTGGTCTTTCCGGTGGCAATCAACGCATCCCTGCGCTCAAGGCCTCCTATCCTCAGCTGGTTTACATAGTCCACAAATACAATACCGTTATTGACCACAGTGCCCAGCAGAACCACGAATCCCATCATTCCCATGACGGAAAGCGGTTCTCCCATAATCAGCAGCCCGATCAGGCCGCCCGTAAATGCCAGCGGAACCGTAAACAGGACGATAAACGGGCTTAACAGGCTCTGGAACTGGGCTACCATCACGAGATAAATAAACGCCAGACCCATCAAAAGCACCTTTGCCATCTGTACGATCATCTGGTTTACCGTATCAGATTCGCCGACGGAATCCATGCTGTAGCCGGAAGGCAGACTGTACTGCTGCAGCAGGGGGCCAAGCTCCCTGGACAACAACGTTGCATTATAGCCTTCCTCCACGGAAGCCGTCACTGTCATATACCGGCTCTGGTTCTCACGCTGAATGGACCGGACACCGTCTTCTATCCTGATCTCCGCAAACTCCGAAAGGAAATGATCCTCCGTAATGCTGTTACCGTTTTCATCGGTGGTCTGCTTTTCAAAGCTGTAGTCCAGAATATTCTCCTTCGTCAGAGGATCTCTGACATCCTTAACCACAATCTCCATCTCCACGCCGTCCACCGTCACCGTAGCAGCAGTGGCAGATTCCGTCAGGCTGCCGCTGATCTCCGCAAAGATCTGTGCCGCCGTCAGGCCCTGTTTCATAGCCGCATCCCGGTTCAGGATCAAATGGATAACCTGATCCGGTTCTTCCTGCCCGTTGGAAATATCCGTAAAGCCCTCTATGGTATCCACCATTTCCATAATGTCTTCCGTAATGCCCGTCAGCGTATCCAGATCGGATCCATATACATTGATAGAAAGCCCGGAACCCATCATGGAGCTCATTTCCGACATTCCGGTGGAAACAGACACCTGGCAGTCAATGTCAGACGTCCCGGATACAATATCAGCACAGATCCGCTTCACCTCATCTTCTCCCGCATCCTGATTCTCCGTTATGACCATAAAGGAATAGGAAGTATAATTGTCTGAGCCCCCTGCAGCAGACGCCACCAGCGACATGGAGCCGCCCGACATTGCGCCCACGCTCTCCACGCCGTCCACGGCCAGAATGACATCCATCACCTGGTCAGCCATTTCATAACAGGCGTCCTTTTTTGCTTCCTCCGGCATCTGCACGGAAATCTGGATCTGATTGGAGGTCATCTCCGGTATCATGACGATACCCATTCTCATCACCGCCCAGATACTGAATATCAGAAGCGCAATGGCAACGGTAAGCGGCAGCACCTTTACCTTCAGGCAGAATTCCAGCATCTTTCCATAAACATCCTGTACCTTTTCAAACCAGGGATGCTTCTTCTCACGGGAATCCCTAAGCAAGGTGGAGCCGGTAGCCGGCACCACGGTCATGGCAATCACGAGTGATGCGCACAGGGTAAAAATAATGGTCAGGCTGATCGGCATCATCAGCTCCCGCACTGTACCGGTCGTAAAGAGCATGGGGGCAAATACGCTCACCGTAGTCAGAGTAGACGCAATGATTGCCCCCGCCACCTGCTTTGTACCCTGTACGGACGCTCTGGCCGCCGCGACACCCTTGGAGCGCAGACGATAAATATTCTCTATAACGACAATGGAATTGTCCACCAGCATGCCGATACCCAACGCCAGACCTGCAAGGGACATCATGTTCAGGGATATACCTGAAAAATACATGAGTACCAGTGCCGTCAGAACAGACAGGGGAATGCTGACCGCCACCACCAGCGTAGGTTTTACGTCCTTTAAAAACAGCGCCAGGACAATGATTGCCAGCGCGGCTCCCCAGATCATGCTCTGCAGCACGCCGTTGATAATCATGGTAATATAATCGCCCTGATCCACAAGGGTCATGACGGACAGCTCCGGATATTCCGTCGTCAGCTGGTCCACCGCCGCCTTGATATTCCTGCTGACCTCATTCGTTCCCGAAGTGGAGCCCTTGAAGATCGACAGAATAATACCGTTATTGCCGTCCAGCCGGGCGTAACTGATGTCAGAATTATCAATGACGGTAATATCCGCCACATCTTTGAGCCGAACCTCCCCAATGCCCTCCATGTCGACCAGCACAACATCTGCCAGCTCCTCAACGCTCTCAAAGTTGCTTCCGATCTTCAGCAGCCAGGAGTTAGCCTCCCTGTCCTCCACATAGCCTGCAGGCATGGCAAAATTCTGAGCGTAGATCAGCTGTGCCAGGGTATTGATATTCAGCAGCTGGTCCGCATTGGCTGCTCGAAGTGCCTCCTCCTTCTGGATTTCAAAATTCTCCAGTGCTGCGTAATAATCCTCCCAGCCGTCCTCGATCTGCTTCTCCGCATCCTTCAGGGAACCCTTTCCAGAATCAAGCTGCTCCTGCGCGGAATTCAGCTGGGATTCCATCATCCCTATCTGATATTGTCCCATGGTGATCTGGTTGGCCGCCTCGGAAAACTGCAAAGCAGCCTCTATCTCACCCTTTTCCACCTCCACCAGTCCTGCGTTGACCTGCACCAGTGCCGCCTCTATTGTCTGCAGGTTGGCACTGACTGTCTGCTCATACTCGATCCTGTCCAGGCCGCCGGTAAGTGCATTCAGCATACTGTTTAATACGGATGCACCCCCGGAAACCACCACCAGTCCCGTGTGCACTTTCTGATAGGAATTGGGATCCGCCCAATCTGCCGCTTCCAGCATCTCGATCATCGCAATCATGGTCTGGTTATCGCTGCCTTTGAGCTGCTTGACAACATCACTGTTCAGATAATCTGCCTTCAGCTTTGCCACCTCTGCCTTCGTGGCATCATCGGGACCGGCATTGCCCGGTTTTTCCTCCGTTTTGTCCTCTCCGCCGTCCGAAGCGCCTTCCCCGCCCTGCTCTTCCGCACCGTCCGGGAGTCCGTCCCCTGTTTTCTTCTCCGCACCGTCCGGGTCCGCATCACCTCCCGACACAGATCCTGACGGCGCATAAGCCCCCATCAGCTCCTTGTACCTGTCAGGGGCAGTGACCACCACGTCTGTCCCCGACTGCATCTTGCTCAAGGCGGCATCAATCTGCTGTACCATGGCAAGATTCGTGGTCAGGCTCATCTTTGAGGACTCCAGGTTGGTCTTAGCCGTCAGCAGATCCCTTTTGGTCTCTGCCAGCTTTTGAACCGCCGCGTCCTTCTGGGTATCCAGCTCTTTTCTCCCGTCCTCCAGTCCCTTTTTGTTTTCTTCCAGCTCCAGCTTCCCACTGTTCAGCTCATTCTGACCGTTTGCCATCTCATGGCGGTTACCCTTAATGGCCTTCTCGGCATCCTCCAGCTGCTTTGCCGCTTGTTCCAGCTGCACTGCCGCTTCCTCAAAAGCGCTGCTCGCCTTGGCAAGAATCTTTTCGTTCAGCCTATCAACCTTCTCCTCACTCAGCTCCGCCACAATAGAGTTTTCCACCAGGCCGATGGAAGAAATGCTGGTGATGCCCTCCTGTCTTTCCAGATAGGGAATAACGGTATCCTCTACAAATCGGGAGGTTTCCTGAATATCCATGCCGTCAAAAGCTACCGCCAGATAGACAGACGCCATCATGTCCATGCTGATCTCCATGATAGAAGGCGTCCCGCATTCATCCGGGAGCGCCGCCTCCACGGCATCCAGCGAACTGGACACCTTCACCATGGCTGAATCCATGTCCGTCCCGTCCACGAACTCCATCTGTACAATACCATAATTCTCATAAGACATGCTGTAGACATTCTTGACACCGGAAATAGAGCCCAGGGCTCTCTCCATGGGCTCACAGACGGATGCCTCTACCCGTTCCGGACTGGCTCCGGGATACGTGGTTATCACAATCATATACGGAAGATTCATCTCCGGAAGCAGGTCTGTGGTCATACTGCTCAGACTGACCACCCCCAGTATCATGATCACAATTACCATGACAAGTACGGTAAACGGTTTTTTTACACTGAATTTCGACATATTCTAACTCCTGTCCCTGTCGAAGACCGACTATAGAACATCCTCTCTCACATTTCACCGTCCATTATATGCCGCCCTGTCATGCAAGGTCAATATAGGAATTGTTTGCATTTTCTAAAAAAAGTATTAAATGCTGTCTGCGGCCTCTACAGCATTTTCCGTATTTTGGCTTTCAGGCGCTGCAGCGCATTGTCCGTCGCTTTTTCATCCCTGCCTAATACCCTTGCAATCTGCCCGTAGCCCATGCCTGTGAGATACAGATCCAGAACCTGGCGCTCAAAGTCACTCAGCTGGTTCTCTATGGCTTTTTCCAGATAAGCCACCCGCTCCTTGTCCAGGAAAAGCTCCTCCGGAGAAAGCTCCGCCTTGTCCGCCAGCAGGTCGCTGAGCTTCACATCCTCCTTCTCGTCCCCTTCAGCCGCAGACTTCCCGCTGTCTAAAGAAACATATGTATTTAAAGGCTGATGCTTCCTCCGCTTGGAGGCCTGCACCGCCGTATACATCTGCCTGCTGATACACAGCTCCGCAAAGGTGTAAAAGCTGGCATCTCTGCCCATATCATAGTCCCGGACCGCCTTAAACAGGCCGATCATGCCCTCCTGGATCAGGTCTTCATTGTCCGCACCCAGAATAAACATGGACTTTGCCTTACTTCGCACCAGATTCTTATATTTAACACAGATATAGTCCATGATCGGCTCCTCTCCTCTGCGGAGTCTGTCGATCAGTTCATCATCCGTATACTGCTCATATTCGGAATATTTCCCTGCCATATCCGTCCTTTCCGCGTTTCTCTCACAATACTCCATGAGATATTCTTAGTCAGCGTGCAAAGAGGGGTATTTTCACACCCTCATGCAGGCTTGGAAAGTCTTCATTCCCCGCGCTGCCTCACAATCTCATAAGCCAGCACCCCTGCCGCAACAGAGGCATTCAGGGAATCAATGTTCCCCTTCATGGGAATAGAGGCTGCCATATCACACTTCTCCTTCACCAGCCTGCCCACTCCCTCGCCCTCGCTGCCGATGACAAGGCCGATAGGACCCTTTAAATCAAGCTGGTACATAAGTGTTCCGTCCATGTCCGCGCAAACGAACCACATGCCCTTCTTCTTCAGCTCTTCTATCGTCTTGGCAAGGTTTGTGACCTTTGCCACCGGAGTGTAATTTAAAGCTCCGGCAGAAGTCCTGGCCACCGTGGCCGTCAGCCCCACCGCCCGGTTTTTCGGTATAATCACCCCATGCGCCCCCGCCAGATTGGCAGTACGGATAATCGCTCCCAGATTGTGGGGATCTTCAATATTATCCAGCAGGAACACAAAGGGCGGCTCCCCTTTTTCTTCGGCTGCCCGAAGAATATCCTCCACCTCGGCATACTCATATGCTGCCGCCATGGCAATAACCCCCTGGTGCTTTCCCGTCTCTGACATCTGGTCCAGGCGTTCCTTCGTCACATATTTTACCGGCGTATCCTGCTTCTTTGCCTCCCGCTTAATCGTCATCACGGGGCCGTCCTGACAGCCGTCCAGAACATAAAGCTTGTCTATGGTTCTGCCGGCACGAAACGCCTCAATCACGGCGTTTCTCCCTTCTATAGTAAATTCCTGATATGCCATTTTCCCTCCATTCTACAGCAGATGACCGTCCATAAGCGCCAACAGCCCCTCGATTAAAGACCTGTAATGCGTTGCAAACCTGCTGTCCCGCTCCCAGTCTCCGCGCAAAACCTGAAACCGGATCAGCCTGTCCACAATATGACGGGAAATTTCCCCCTTATATTCCGGCGTATCCCGATACCGGTTCAGCACCAGGTTTCCCTGTCTCTCTTCCTCCAGCAGCCTGTTGTATAGATCCGGCACCGCCGTTTCCCGCAGCACCGGCACTTCCCGCTCGGAAACCAGCTCCGGTGTCCAGGACGTGACACCGCGCACAAAGCCCTCCTCGGAAAGCTCATACACCGAACAGCTCCTGCCTTCATACGTTTGCCGGAAAGCATCCTGATAGCATTCATACACAACAGGCCGGTCTTCCTCCTCCGTGGATACGATAAAGTCAAAGTCATCCATCTTCACACCGAAAAGAAGACCCGTAATCAAATTGTCGATGGCATACACATATGCCTTCTTATGGGTTGAGACCCTGGGCTTTAAAACCCTGATTCCGGAGGTATTCGACACATGATAAACCGTCTTCGGCTCCGATCCGGAATTCTTTTCCTTATCATTCTCCGTTATGTGATTCATTTTCTTGTTCTCCCTCCACCGGCAGCATTTTCATTATCGCTCACAGTCTCTCGATGCCGGCTGCCTCAATTCCCTTCTTCACCAGCTCCAGGATCCGCTCCATATCACTTTTTAAATACAGCCAGCCCAACACTGCCTCAAAGCCTGTGGCCTTCATGTAATCCCCGGGGGAAGCATTCTTCGCCGTAGTGTGGGGCTTGGCATTTTTCCCCCTCTGATAGACCGCCTGCTCTTCCTCCGTAAAATGCTCCAGCAGCGCCGTCACGATTCTCGCCTGAGCGCCGGCGCTCACATATCTTACCGTGATATGATGCAGGACATTGGCGGAGCGGTTCGCCCGCTCCACCACCACCGTCCGGATGATCAGGTCATAGACCGCGTCTCCGATATAAGCCAGCGTCAGCGGCGAGTAGCTTCTAATATCCTGGCTTTTACCGGGAAAGGTCCCCCGGATCATCTCCGGCAGTTCCCACCGGTCCGGCTTCTGATCTGCCGGTTCCTGCTCCCTGCTTATATTTTCTTCCACTTTACACCCTCTCTGGTATCTTCCAGGACGATACCCTTTTCCAGGAGCTCCGCCCGGATCGCGTCTGCTTTTGCAAAATCCTTCTCCTTTTTAGCTGCCTTACGCTCTTCGATCTTTGCCAGGACATATGCCTCCAGCTCCGCATCCACTTTGGGATCCGCTTCTTTCCCGGCCCGGGGCACAGTCAGACTTAAGGATAACACCCTGTCGAAGTCCTCTGCCAGTGCAAACTTGGTGGCATCGGAAATATCCGCCTTCAGCATATCGTAAAGCACCGTAATGGCCATGGCGGAATTCAAATCGTCACAAAGCGCCGCCTCAAACCTGCGCCTGTACTCTTCAAAGCCTGCCCGGTCTACCTCGCCGTCCCGCTCCAGCGTGCCGATCCGCTTCACCAGCTTCTCATAGGCAGCGCCCATATTATCCAGCACCTCATAGGAGAATTCCAGAGGCTTCCGGTAGTGAGACTGCAGACAGAAGAACCTGTACACCAGCGGGTCATACCCCCTGGACTCCAGCAAAGATACCGTCAGGAACTCCCCCTTGGATTTGCTCATCTTGCCGGATTTATCATTCAGATGATGTACATGGAACCAGTAATTACACCATTTATGTCCCAGATAAGACTCGCTCTGGGCCACTTCGTTGGTATGATGGGGAAAAATATTGTCCACCCCGCCGCAGTGAATATCCATGTACTCCCCCAGATGCTTCATGCTGATGCAGGAGCACTCGATATGCCAGCCGGGGTATCCCAGCCCCCAGGGGCTCTCCCATTTCAGCTCCTGGTCATCGAACTTGGACTTGGTAAACCACAGCACAAAGTCGCTCTTATTCCGCTTGTTTGCATCCTCGTCCACATCCTCCCGGACCCCCACCAGCAGCTCCTTTTCACTCTGGTTGGAAAACACATAGTATTCCTTCAGCCGGGAAGTGTCGAAATAAATATTCCCCCCTGCCTCATAAGCAAAGCCCTTCTCCAGCAGCACCCGAATCATCTGAATGAACTCGTCGATGCAGTTGGTGGCAGGCTCCACCACATCCGGAGTTTTGATATTCAGCTTTTGGCAGTCACTGAAAAAGGCATCGGTATAATACTTCGCTATCTCCATTACTGTCTTGTGTTCGCGCTTTGCGCCTTTCAGCATCTTGTCCTCGCCGGTATCCGCGTCGCTGGAAAGATGGCCCACATCCGTAATGTTCATGACGCGCTTCACATTATAGCCGGTATAGCGCAGGGTCTTCTCCAGCAGGTCCTCCATGATATAGCTTCGCAGATTTCCGATGTGGGCATAATGATAGACCGTGGGGCCGCAGGTATACATAGACACCTTCCCGTCTTCATTGGGTATGAACTGCTCGATCTTTTTTGTCAGAGTATTGTAAAAATATAATTTGTTTTCCATTTTGTTCCTCCATTCTTCATTCTTTCCGCAACAGGCGCATTTCCTTCTCCAGCTCCAGCAACCTGTTGGTAAGCTCGGCATTGGCACGCTGCAGATTTGTAATGTCCTCTCTCACCGGATCCGGCAGGTCCGTCTGGTTCATGGTTTCCTGGGGCAGCGCCATGTTGCCGCGCTTTACCACCCGCCCCGGCACCCCCACCACTGTGGAACACGCCGGCACCTCCCTCAATACCACACTTCCGGCACCGATTTTGGAATTGTCACCGATGGTAAAGGAGCCCAATACTTTTGCCCCTGCGCTGATCATCACATTATTTCCGACGGTAGGATGACGCTTGCCATGTTCCTTGCCCGTTCCTCCCAGCGTTACCCCCTGATACAGCGTCACATTGTCCCCGATGATCGCAGTCTCCCCGATGATAACCCCGTTTCCGTGATCAATAAACAGCCCTTTCCCGATCTTCGCTCCCGGATGAATCTCAATGCCCGTCTTGCGCACCGCCCGCTGTGAAACCCACCTGGCCCAGAAAAAATGCCCCTTCTCATACAGCCGGTGAGCAACCCTGTAGTGCATCATCACCTTAAAGCTGGGATAAAGAAACACCTCCATGGAAGAATGAATGGCCGGATCCCGCTCCCGGATGATGCGGATCTCTTCTTGTACACTGCGAAATATCCCCATTTGGTAAATTCACCTCCCTGTTTATGACTTGCACCGATTATGCGAATAAGCACACTCAATTTTCATCTCTTTTTCGTTCACGCAAAAACCGCGGGAAATCTCTGTAAGAGACGATTTCCCGCGGTTCCACTCTTTTTAAAGGCTGAAAAAGCCCTTCCCTCTATACGTTTAACGCCCGCCCGCGTGCCCGGCTACCCGCTTCCGCACTCACCGAACCTGCTCCCGGATGCACTTCCCTTTTCCAGAATGAGGAACGCTCCCAGCTGATATACGCTCCCTCTCTGACATCCCGAAGATCTTTCCGGGCTCCTGAACTCCCGCCAAAATCATTAAAAGGTACTCTTTCCGTTCTTTGCATTTATTATTTATCTACTACACAGAATATGCAACTTTCTCAGATTTGTCAATATCTTTCGTCTTAAGTTTCCCCATTTTTAAGATATGAATGTCCCGGAACCTGAAAGGTTTTAGCTGCGGTGCGGATAAATATATTACGAAGCCTTTTTCGCTGCCGGTCTTACGGAAAGTATTGCGGTGGAAGATTACAAAACGGATACGGCGGTAAAAGAATATCTGCAGAAATTTGCCCACGATGGTTCGCGGCTTAACGTGCGATGCTTCGCTCAATAGGCATGGGCAGCGGCAGGGTATGCCGCAATACAGGTCATGAGGGAGCTTTCGGCCGCCTATCTGCTGCCCTTGACAGGACACCCCCCACAGCCCCCGCACCTGCCGGAATCCTGCTCCTCCGGTATCTGCCGGGCGGACAGGTCAAAGGGGCTGGTCAGCATACAGACTGCCTGAGCCGCAATTCCCTCTCCCGTCCCCGTAAAACCAAGGCCCTCCTCCGTGGTGGCCTTGACGCTGACACAGCTTATATCCATCTCCAGAGCTCCGGCAATGTTTTCCCGCATGGAATCAATATAGGGACGCATTTTAGGCGCCTGCGCAACAATGGTGGCGTCGATGTTTTCCACCAGGAAGCCCTTCCCTTCCAGCAGCTCCCCTACCTTCTTTAAAAGTGTCACCGATGAGATCCCCTCGTATTCCGGGTCACTGTCCGGGAAATGCTTCCCTATGTCTCCCAATGCTGCGGCCCCCAATAAGGCATCCATAACGGCATGCAGCAGAACATCCGCATCGGAGTGACCCAGAAGCCCCTTTTCATAAGGAATCTTTACTCCTCCCAGGATCAGCTCCCTGTCTTCCGTCAGCTTGTGTACGTCATAGCCTGTTCCGACTCTCAAATCGCCAAAACCTCCTGTCACTCACTCTTTCCATTCGCCTGTTCTTTTTTCCCTTTATTTTTCCTTTTCGGCCTTGCAAAAGCAATGCCTCTTTCCTTCTTGTCCTCCCGGCGCCGATAACCGTGCTCGCCGCCCTCGTCACGGCTTCTCCTGTAGCCGGCCTCACGCCCGCGGCTGCTCTCTCTGCCCCTCTCACGGCTCATGTCCTGGCCACGCCTGTAACCGCCGTCACGGCCGCGTCCGCCGTTCCTGCCGTCTCTGCGCACAGGCCTGTCAGCCTCTATCTCCTGCTGCTTATCGCCCACCTGCAGCTTCAGCATGGCTGCTGCCAGATCCAGGGCATCGCACCCGTTTTCGTCCATTTTCAGGCGCAGGTAGCTTTTCATCAGTTCCATATCCTCATGCTCGTGAAGCTCCCACGCCCTGTTTAAATATTTATCCGCCTTCGCTTTCAGCACCTTGGAAGCACCGGGCAGCTTCTTCTCTTCAATGGTGGTATGGCATATGCGCTCAATCTCCCGAATACGGTATAACTCGTTCGCCGAGGCAAAGGTGAAGGAACGGCCTGTCTTGCCCGCCCGGCCCGTCCTGCCGATGCGGTGCACATAATACTCTATATCCTGGGGAATATCATAATTGATAACTGCCTCCACATTGTCCACGTCAATTCCTCTTGCCGCTACATCCGTAGCGATCAAAACCTTGGTGTTTCCCGACCGGAACCGACGCATCACCGTATCCCGCTGGTGCTGGGACATGTCCCCATGCAGCCCCTCCGCGTTGAAACCGGCGGCATTTACGATCTCTGTCAGCTCGTCCACCTTGATCTTGGTATTGCAGAAGATCAGACACAAAGACGGCTGGTAATACTCCAGCAGACGGATGCACGCTGCTTCCTTGTCCTGCCTTTTCACCCGATAGTACCTCTGAGATACCAGGGGAATCGTCAGTTCCTTTGCCGCCACCCTGATCAGCCTGGCATCCTTCTGGAATTGCCCTGTAATTTCCAGAATCGGCTTCGGCATCGTCGCGGAAAAAAGCGCCGTCTGGTGCTCCCCCGGGATCTGGCCCAGAATCAACTCCATATCTTCCCTGAAGCCCATGTTCAGCATCTCATCCGCTTCGTCCAGCACCACCATTTTCACATCCTTAAGCTTAAGGGTATGACGGCGCATATGATCCATGACCCGCCCGGGCGTACCCACGATGACCTGCACACCCCGCAGTCCGTTAATCTGTTTCCCGATCTCCTGCCCGCCATAGACAGGCAGTATCTTCACTCCCTGCAGGTATTTTGCAATTCTGCGCAGCTCTTCCGCCGCCTGGATCGCCAGCTCCCTGGTAGGACACAGAATTACACACTGCAGCTTCCTAAGCTCCGGATCCACCTTCTGAAGCAGCGGTATGCCGAAAGCCGCTGTCTTGCCCGTACCCGTCTGTGCCTGTCCGATAATATCCTCACCCAGCAGCAGACTGGGGATCGTCTGCTCCTGTATGGGGGTAAAGCTGTCAAACCCCATTTCCCGTACCCCGCGCAGGATTCGCTCGTCTATCAGTCCCTCCCACGCCTCAAAAACATTTATTTCATCCATCCGATTTCCTCTCTGCTGCACTCCACAGCGGAAATAAAAAAAACTGTTATACGAATACAACAGTTTCCCGTGTGCCTTCCATAACGATTATTATACACAGACTAAGGGATTTTGCAAGGGCAATTCGTATTTTTCTTGACAAATACCCTTGATATGATATTATACTCACAGCAAAGCATTTCCATTCGGAAGCTTCTGCCCTGATGAATTTATAAGTGCAATTCCTATGCACTGTGTCGGAGAAAGACACCGGGCAGCATAAACAAACCGATGTAACCTTTGCACCAGCTCTAGCTTCCGGCCTCTTCCTTCCGCATTTCGAAACCCTTTATTTCGTTTCTGCCTCTTCCTTCCGGCTTCCTATCTCCTTATTCTGTTCCTGGTCCTGTCCGCTGCCTGCTTCCTCCGGATAGCGATTACCCATAAAAATATATTCATCGGCAAATTTATAGTCATCGCTGTTTTCTTCAAAATCACCGTACTGTTCATGAACCATGCGAAAGATCCGCTGCGTCTCCCTGAGCATAGTCTTTTTGTCCCCCTCAATATAAATTTCCGGAGGCAGAATCCTCATATACGGTCCGCACATTATGCTGGCGTCTATCTCAGCCAGCTTGTACAATTTCCGTTTTCTGCGATAGATTCTAAGTTTCTTAAAGATTTCTTTTAGTTTTTCCATTCGTTTTACACCTCGTAAATTTTTTAAGTAGCATGCTTTAATAATTGTATCATGTTATTTTATCGCAAACGCTTCCATTTTGGCAACAAATTTCAAAAATTTTAGTTAAACTTCTAGGTATGAAACAAGATCGCATCAATCAACGAACCAATAACTTGGTCGGTACAAACATTAAAAAGTTAAGATTACAGAGAAATCTGAGAAATGCAGATATTGTGGCAAAGCTGCAGTTAGAAGGGGTTCCGATCACTACCGGCACTTTCTGCAAGGTAGAAAACGGATCGAATAACCCCAGCGTTGATCTGCTCTTTGCATTAACCGATATTCTGCGTTGTGATTTCAACGCCTTTTTTGCGCTATAACTTTTTTGCAGGGCAGAATTTTTGCGTGGTGGCCTTTTTGCGCCAAAATTTCCTGCTACATAAAATTTTGGCGCGGCGTATTCCTTGTGCAGCAAATTTCCGGCAAAGCGGTTTTCTGTACAGTCTGTTTTTTGTACAAAAAATTTCCGGTCCGGCAGGTTTCTGTACAATCTATTTTTTGTGCAATCAATTACCCTGCAGCAAAAACTGATGTTGTTTTATCTGTACGAAAAAAAGAAGCTGACCCGGCTTCTTTTTCTTTTGTAAATATATATTCCGACCAGACTTTTATGATCTGATCCGTATCCAAGTTAATGACCCCGCAACAGACTGCGGCAGATAAGAAAACGGAAATGCTATCCGTCAGCATTTCCGCTATCTGCAAAGTAATAGCGAGAGGGGGACTTGAACCCTCGACACTGCGGGTATGAACCGCATGCTCTAGCCAGCTGAGCTATCTCGCCATCTCTCCGGACTAAACCGGAATGGAAGTTATAGGGCTCGAACCTATGACCCTCTGCTTGTAAGGCAG
>CANPOY010000056.1 GCA_947575805.1 uncultured Lachnospiraceae bacterium | reverse complement strand
CATTTTTCGGAACACGAAAAACTCCAATGCCCTCAACGGGCTAAAGCCGTAATCTGCGTATTCTGGCGGCGGCAGTGGCGCCGCCTGCCACACCGCCTATAATCACAACTTTCATATCCATAATTCCACCTTCAGCATACTTTCCGTTATAAAACGTCCTTTTCGTCTCATTATAACCGAAAGCGCCTGAAACCTCAATAGCCCTCATTCACTACCTTCCACTCGCCATCCTTCAGCAGCAGGGTAATAGTACGGTCCGGCTCCTGAACCACACCGCCCTTCGACACGCAGACACTGAAAACAATCTTCTCCGCCGTCTGTTCTTTCACTTTCATGGACCTAACCCCGAAAACGGTGTCCAGATAATAATCTTTTACGGCTGCCTCCGCCGCCAGCCGGCTGTCTGCATCCACGAAGCCGGCTGCATCCTCGCCGTTCCATACGGTTTCCCCATCGCCGGCTTCTTTCGCTGCATTGTCTCCCTGAGCGTAAAGAATGTCCCGGGGAATTGCCTGACTGTCAGGACGCCGCACGAAAGCATCCGCCTCACTGATCCTGTAATCCTCCAAAGCCGCCAAAAACGTCCCGTCCTCCAGCAGAGAAACCGTGATTGCCTTCGTGACAGTCCTCCCGTTTTCAAAGGTGATCTCCATTACGATTATATCGCTGCGCATTTCCTCCGGCAGGCCGGCAATGGTACTGTCCGCATTGTCCGTCAGTTCCCGGATGAGGTTATTGGGAACCCAATCGATGGTCAGGTAGTAATATTCGCTCTCGTCCTCCCCGTAAGGGACGGTAAAGTTCTGCGCGCTTCCGTATTCCTCCCGCTGCTCCGTCCAGTCCATGAAATAAATCTGTTCCCTTTTGCTGGAAAACCGAACGGATGCAATATCCTTCCCGGAAAGGTAAAACATCAGCGGATGCCCTTTCATCTCCCCGCTGTCGCTGATGGTACCGGTATGCAGGACTGCCCCGGCTGCCGTAATCTCTTCCCCCGTCTCCCGCGCATAGACAGTTACCGTGCCCTTACGGGAAGAGCGGAAAAGAGTGATACCGCTCACGACTAAAAGCAGAACAATCCCGGCGGCCATGGATGCTCCAATAAATCTGCGAATGCCGCCTTTCCCGGAAGCACCTTCTGCCGCTTCCTGTATATAACGGGCATCAATATTGCCCAACGCCTGAGAAATAATTTCCCGGTTCATCAATACACCTCCCCGTGTGCTGCGGCACACATTTTCTCAAAAGTCAAAGCACTACCTTCATTCATAATTCATACCCCTCCTCCTTCAAGAAGCCCTTAAGCTTCCTGCGGATTCTGGAAAGGCGGGCGGACACACTGTTGCTGGTCATATGAAAAGCAGCCCCGATCTCCGATACCGGATCGGAATACCAGTAACGGCGCACAAACAGGATCCGGTTTTCCCGGTCAAGGGTCTCCAGAAACCGATCCAGCAGCACCGAAAGCTCCCGGGCATCCAGCACCGTCTCCACAGTCTCCGCCGACGGAAGGCATTCCTCCAGCTCGTCCAGAGCGGCGTCATAAAAGCTGTTTCGCTTGACAGCGGTATTGGCATGGTATCTGGTAATCGAAAGATTGCGTACAATCCGACAGATATAAGTAAACAGCGGATCCGGCCGCCTGGGCGGTATGGTATTCCATGCTCCTAAGTATGCGTCATTGACGCATTCCTCCGCATCCAGGTCATTCCTTAAAATATTTCCTGCCACCCTGCGGCACACAGCTCCGTATTTCTTTGATAATTCCGTGATTGCCTGTTCCGAGCGCTCAAAAAACAGGTCAATAATTTTGCTGTCTTCCAATTCCGCCACCGCCTTTTTCATGCAACTGTGCGCTTTTCCTGTCACAGCTTTCCCATCCCGCTTAACCTCCATAATTCCGCTTCGCGGAATCGAAGAATATCGTCCTTCATACTATTACTAAGGATTTAGCGCATCATATGACGCATATAGAATAATTTTTTACCGGATGGCAGCAGCTTAGTCAGAAACGTGTTTTCTTTACAGGTCGTACCCTTTTGGTCTCCTCCCCCTGCCGTCCGTTCTTTACCTTTGGTCATATATTGTTCTAATACTTTTTGCAAGTTCCGGCAAGCAATAAATTCAATGGAAATTTGACTATGGCTGTGGTATGATATTGAAAATACATCGGTGTTTGTGGCAGGAGCTTACATTTATGAATAAATTCGAACAACGTTCTATAAGTAGTTACGACAAAAAAGCAGAAAATTATGATTTGACCTTAGACGGAAAATTCACCGAAAAATTTAAGGAAATACTATTGAACTCAGTAAGTATCAGCCCTGATGACAAAGTGGCAGACATTGCGTGCGGTAATGGCCGTTTGTTACACATGCTGGCAGAAAAGAATACCTTTTCCGGATTCGGTGTTGATATATCTGAAAAAATGGTAGAACAAGCAGGAAAAGCAAATCCCGACATGACGTTCTTTGTTGCCGGATGCAATCAACTGCCGTTTAAAGAGGATGAGATTGGGGTAATGACGGTTTGCGCCGCATTTCATCATTTTCCAGATGTTAAATCTTTTGCGAAGGAAGCAGGCAGAGTTATAAAAAAGGAAGGTATGCTATACATTGCCGAAGTTTATGTGCCCGCAATCATAAGAGTAATATGTAATCCGTTTGTAAAATTTTCCAGGGCGGGAGATGTTAAGTTTTACAGTCCAAATGAAATTGTTTCCTTGTTCCTGAATCACGGATTTGTTTTAATTGACGTAGAAATCAGCGGCACTGTTCAAATGGTTAGATTACAGCGGAAGTGATAAAAGAGGCTATCCCCTATTCAGGATAACCCCTCTTTTACCGCCTGAAAACTGTCAATCCTCCATAACTTCTCCGTGAATGCTCACTCTGCCGCCAGCGGATCGGTGGCTTCCCCGGCTATATTGATATGATCCGAAAAGGCTCCGTTTTCCCGCATACCGTAAAGCGAGGCACTATTTCTGAAACCTCCACTCTGATCTCACCCGGATTCCCCTCTACCTCCTTGGCAGTGGACCACTGCATGACCTTCATCTGATCCTGCAGCTTCAGTTCCCGGTCCGAATCATTGATCACAATAATTTCAAATTTCCCGTTTCCCTGATATACCGCCGCAAATCCCGCATCATCCCCGTCCAGCGCCGAAAATTCCGCATAGGCAAAAGCACACAATGTTACAAAGCACAGCAGACTACAGGCCAAAACCGCCAGCCTTCTGACTCTTTGTCCGGTAAACCCTCTGTCAGCCGCCACGCATTCCTCCACATCCTGGGCAGAAGCCGCGTTGATTAAAACCGAGGCGGCAATCTTCCAGAGAAGCCCGGAATATTGCATGAATTTCTCACACCGCCCCCCATGAAATAGCAGATCTGAGTATCTTTAATCGCCTGCGGGCAAACGGCAACGGTTTCTCCTTATTCCGGAAAACAAAACCGATATGACGGCGTCGGAACACGGTAAGCTGTTCTGCACTTTTTTCGGAAATGTCTTCACCATTGATCAGAACCCTGCCGGATGTGGGGCTGTCCAGGCCGCCCATCATGTACAGCAGCGTTGACTTGCCGGAGCCGGAGGTGCCGACAGCAGAAACGAACTCTCCGGCGTTTATTTCAAGGCTCACGCCGTCCGGGCTTTCGCTCACTCCCCGTAAAACACCTTCAGAGCCTCCACCGCATACCCGGTATCCTTTACCCCTGCGGTCTCCACCGCCGAGTGCATGGCCAGTTGGGGCAGTCCGATGTCAACGCTGGATACGGATACATGGGCCGTGGAAATGTTGCCCAAAGTGGAGCCTCCGAGTATATCCGAACGGTTTGCATAGGACTGGAAGGGCACCCCTGCCTGGCGGCACAGCTCCTTCATTCTTGCAGCGGACAACGCATCGGTGGCATACTTCTGGCTGCCGTGATACTTGATGACAATACCTCCGTTCAGATAGGGCCTGTTGGTGGGATCGGCCTTCTCCGGATGGTTTGGATGCACCGCATGGGCATTGTCGGCAGAGATCAGGAAACTCCCTGCAATCCACTGCAGATACTTGCTTCTGTCAGCCTTCAGACTTTCGCCGATCCTCCACAGGGTATCCTCCAGAAAGGTGGAATCCGCTCCCTGCTTTGTGCCGCTGCCCACCTCTTCATTGTCAAACACAGCGCAGACATTGATATAGTGCTCCGGCATGCTTCCGGAAAAAGCCTTCACCGCGGCAAACACGCACTGCAGGTCATCCAGCCTGGGAGACAGCAAAAATTCTCCGTTTTCTCCCCAAATACGTCCCTTATCCCTGATATACAGATACAGGTCATGCCCCAGGATTTCCTCCTGCTTTACTCCTGCTGCCTTGGCTACCCGTTTCATCAGGACACTCTTCTTATTCCCCAGACTGCAGTCCGCAAACAAGGGCAGCATGTCCACCTGGGGATTATACTCCACCCCTCTGTTCATATCCCGATTCATATGAATGGCCACATTAGGGATCACCAACAGATCCTTATCAACATTGACCAGCTTGGTCACAATATGACCCTTTTCCTTTACTGCCACCCTCCCGGCTACGGAAAGGGCCCGGTCCAGCCAGGTGGAGAGGATCATGCCCCCGTATTTCTCCGTGTTCAGGCGCACATAATGATTCTCCACGGTGCTTTCCGGTGACTCCTTGATCTTAAAGGAAGGGGAATCACTGTGAGCCGCCACCATATGAAACCCGTCCACATTTTCCCTGCCCGTGACGCCATCTGTGTCATCACTCCCCGGCAGACGAAAGGCTATGATCGAGGAATCGTTTCTGGTAACATAATACCCCCTGCCTGCCTCCACTGTCCAGTCCTGGCTTTCCTCCAGCTCCGTAAAGCCCTGCTCTTCCAGAATCCTTTTCACATTTGCCACCGCATGGAAACAGCTGGGGCTCTTTTCAATAAAATCCAGCATTTCTTTGGCATATTTCTGATTATCCTTCATCCTGATACCCCGTCTTCTTTCAAATCTGCATCATATTTCACCTTATCCTCCACGGAAATCTCCCTTCCCAGCTGCACCTCAATCAACTGCAGCTCGGTATCCGCATGTATTGTATGCTTACAGCCGGCCGGCATGGAAACCACATCCCCGGGAGACACATGCCGCCTTACCCCGTCAAGGAGTACTGTGCCCGTTCCTTTCGCCACTGTCCACACCTCGTCCCGGTGCTCGTGACTATGGTAGTAAAGGCCGTTTCCCTCTTTCAGCACCACCCGGATGGTCATGCTTTCCTCCTGCACATCCAGCACGGTAAAGCTGCCCCAGGACTTCTCCGCATATCTGACCTGTCCGGTCATTTCCTCCACAAAAGGCTTGATATAGCTGCTCTGCTCCTTGTCCGAGACCAGGATACCGTCCCCGCTGGCCACAACAATCATGTCCTTACAGCCCATACACAGCACAGGGATATTCAGCTCATTGACTACATGAGTATTTACACAGGTCTCGTTCATGGTGACACGCCCCAAGGCCGTCCTGTCCATGGTCTCAGCGAAAGTATTCCAGGTTCCGATGTCCTTCCACGTCCCCTGATACCGAAGAACGCAGATGTTCTTTTCCCGCTCTGCCACGGCATAGTCAAAGCTGATCCGCTCCAGTGTCTCATATTTCTCGTACAGGCTGCGGTAATCGGAAAACCCGATCCGCTCCCGGGATTTTCCCAGCAGATAACCCAGCTTACAGGCAAAGACACCCCCGTTCCAGAGGGCTCCCTGACGCAGGTACTCCCTGGCTGTCTCCAGGTCCGGCTTTTCCTGAAAGGTTTTCACGCCGCTGACGGCCTCCCGGCAGGAAGGGATAATATATCCGTACTTCTCGCTGGGATAGGTAGGCTCCATGCCCAGCAATACCAGATCCGCCGCCCCACTCCCGGCCAACACCGCCATCTCCTGCAACGCCTGAAAATATGCCTGCTCCACGTAAGGATCCACGGGACAGACCACCACTGTCTCTTCCTCCGATATCCCCTGCTCATCCCGCAGGAAGCCTGCCGCCAGACAGATGGCCGGGAAGGTATCCCGCCTGTCCGGCTCCACACAGATATTTACCTTGCCGCCCAACTGGTTCTTAATCGCACTGACCTGCTTTTTCCCGGTGGCGATGGTCACCTCCGCCCTGCCGTCCACTTCCCTGATCTGCCGATATACCCGCATAAGCATGGATTCCGGCTCTCCGGCCTCACCCGGCAGCATTTTTAAAAACTGCTTGGAGCGGACGTCGTTGGACAGAGGCCAGAGCCTCTTTCCGCTTCCCCCTGACAAGATAATATACTGCATCCTGCTTTCCCCCTCTTCAGCGTATTTAGCGGTTCCTTTCGCCTTCAGCGCTCCGTCCGCACAGGGTTCTCCAGAAAATCCTGATAAGCCAGCCGGATGCCTTCCTCCAGTTCCGTGGTATAATGATACCCCAGAGACTCCAGCTTGCTCACGTCCAGCAGCTTTCTGGGTGTGCCGTCCGGTTTTGCGGTATCCCATCTGATCATCCCGGTATATCCGACGACCTGCGCCACCAGCTCCGCCAGCTCCTTGATCGTCAGCTCCCTGCCGGTACCCAGATTCACGGTCTCGTTGCCGCTGTATGTGTTCATCAGATAGACGCAGGCATCCGCCATATCATCCACATACAGAAACTCCCTGAGTGCCTGCCCGGTCCCCCAACAGACCACCTCATCCGCCCCGGACAGCTTAGCCTCATGGAAGCGGCGAATCAGGGCCGGCAGCACATGGCTGTGGGTTGGATGATAATTATCATTAGGCCCGTACAGATTGGTGGGCATAACGCTGATATAGTCCGTTCCATACTGTCTGTTCAGATATTCACAGTATTTCAGTCCCGAAATCTTTGCCAGGGCGTAAGCCTCGTTGGTCTCTTCCAGCTCGGAGGTCAAAAGGCAGCTTTCCTTCATGGGCTGGGGCGCCATCTTGGGATAAATGCAGCTGCTGCCCAGAAACATCAGTTTCCGGCAGCCATTCTGCCATGCGGAATGTATCACGTTCATCTCCAGAATCATATTTTCATACATGAAATCCGCAAGGGCCTGGCTGTTGGCCATAATCCCCCCCACCTTAGCAGCCGCAAGGAATACGTAATCCGGCTTTTCCTGCCGGAAAAAAGTCTCCACCTCATCCTGCCTGCACAGGTTCAGCTCCTTATGGGTCCTTGTAACAAGGTTAGCATATCCGTTTTTCCCCAGGGCACGGCAGATGGCGCTTCCCACCATGCCTCTGTGCCCTGCCACATAGATCTTCCCGTCTTTTTCCATCATAACATTTGTCCTTTTTCTGCGGCATCCTTAACCCCGCAGCCGTTTCTCCCTTCTTGCAAGCTCCAGGTCATGCTCCGCCATAATGCGGCACAGCTCCTCATAGCTTGTCTTCTGAGGATTCCAGCCCAGCACCGTCTTCGCCTTAGTAGGATCCCCCCACAGATTGATCACATCGGTGGGCCGGTAAAATTCCCTGCTGACCTCCACCAGCACGCGCCTGGTTGCTTTATCGATGCCCTTCTCCTCCAGGCCCTTACCCTGCCATTCCAGCTCGATTCCCACATAGTGAAAGGCAAGGGTCGTAAACTCTCTCACCGTATGCTGCACGCCTGTGGCAATCACAAAGTCATCCGGTTCCTCTGCCTGCAGCATCAGCCACATACATTCCACGTAATCCTTTGCGTAACCCCAGTCCCGGAGCGCGTCCAGATTCCCCAGATACAGCTTCTCCTGCAGGCCGCAGGCAATCCGGCCTGCCGCCAGGGTGATCTTGCGGGTGACAAAATTCTCCCCCCTGCGCTCGGACTCATGGTTAAAGAGGATGCCGTTCACTGCAAACATGCCGTACGCATCCCGGTACTCCTTCACGATCCAGTATCCGTACTGCTTTGCCACCGCATAGGGGCTGTAGGGATGAAAGGGCGTATTCTCATTCTGAGGTACCTCCTCCACCTTTCCGTACAGTTCGGAAGTAGAAGCCTGATAGATCCGGCATCTGTCGGTAAGCTTCATGATCCTGACTGCCTCCAGAATGCGCAGCACTCCCAGCGCGTCCACATCCCCCGAATATTCCGGCGCATCAAAACTGATATGCACATGGCTCTGTGCCGCAAGATTATAAATTTCATCCGGCTTGACTTCCCCTGTAATACGAATCATGCTGGAGGAGTCCGTCAGATCCCCTTCATGCAGCCTGATCCTGTTGCCTGCAATCAAGTGATCAATACGGGCTGTATTGCTGACGGACGCCCGGCGGACGATGCCATGTACCTCATACCCTTTCTCCAGCAGAAATTCCGCCAGATAAGATCCGTCCTGACCGGTAATACCTGTAATCAATGCCTTTTTCATGTTTCCCTCACTTTCTGCAAGGAGCGGACGGTCCGCTTTTGGGCATGTCCGCTTCCATTGCCCGACTCGTTATAAGCGGCATTTGACATTTACCTGTATACGATTGCCTTTGCCATCTCCTCCGCCTTCTCTTCCCCGCAGAAAATACCGAGTATGCCAAGTCCGAATTCAATGGCCGTTCCCATGCCTCTGGATGTAATGACATTACCGGCAACCTCCACCGGACCGGATGTCACCTCCGCCCCCTCCAGATGACTTTCAAAGGAAGGGTAACTGCACGCACGCTTTCCCCGGAGAATACCTCTGTGTCCGAAAATGCTGGGAGCTGCGCAGATTGCCGCAATATACTTTCCTTTCTCACAGAATTCATCCACCTTTGCCATCAGCCCCGAATGTGCCTCCAGATTCAGAGTTCCGGGCATACCTCCGGGGAGTACCAGCATATCATAGTCGTCAAAATCAAGCTCCTCAAACATTTTATCCATCTTCACACAAATCCCGTGAGAGCCGGTCACCTCCTTCTCTCCGGTTACAGACACCATGTCCGTCTCCACACCCCCTCTGCGGCAAATGTCGATCACGGTCAGCGCTTCTATTTCTTCGTAACCCTGTGCAAAAAAAACAGCCAGTTTTTTCATTTTTCTTCCTCCTGTCTTTTGGTATGAACTTAACTAATATCAGTATACACATTTTTAGAAAAATTTTCAATTTATTTACAGGGATTTCATAGCAAAACTCCCTGAAAAGTGATATAATGGGCAAAGAAAAAAGCGACAAAGATATAAAGGAATCAGAGATATGGAAATTGAACGTAAATTTACAATAAAGCAGCTTCCTGCCAATCTGGAGGAATATCCCTCCCATCATATAGAACAGGCTTATCTCTGCACCGCTCCCGTACTGCGTGTACGCAGGGAGGATGACGACTATATCCTGACTTACAAGGGCAGCGGCATGCTGGAACGGGAAGAGCATAATCTGGCACTGAATAAAGAGGCCTACCAACATCTTCTTGCCAAAGCCGACGGAAATATTATTTCTAAAAAGCGTTATCTCATCCCTCTCGCCAATCCTACCTTTCAGGAGGGTTTTCCCGCTCCTCCCGCGGATTACCAGCTGACGATAGAGCTGGATGTCTTTGCCCCTCCGTTCGCGCCCCTGGTCATGGCGGAAGTCGAATTTGGGAGCAGGGAAGCGGCGGAGGCTTTCATTCCCCCTGCATGGTTTGACGAAGATGTCACCTATCGCCAGGAATATCATAATTCTTACATGGCACTGCAGTCCTGATGCTTCATACTGAACTTTTTCTCATACATCATCTTGTCCGCGCGACGCAGGGTATCATTTATATCGTAGTCAATCCGACGGTCAAAGACTTCGTACCCACAGGCTATCCCGATGTGGATGTCCTCGTGGGTCTCATTGTATTCCGCTGCCAGCTTTCCCACACGCTCCAGCCTCTTTCTGCACTCTCCCAGGGAACAGCCTTGTACCAGCGCGCAGAACTCATCTCCGCCCATACGGTAGCAGGGCCCCAGATCAGAAAAGCATTCGCCGATGATCTTCGCACTTTCGCAGATATAGCGATCCCCGATTTCATGTCCATAGGTATCATTGCACCGCTTCAGATTATTAAGATCAAACATGACCACTACACATTTTTCAGGGTCAAAATTCTCGGCATTTGTAAGATCAGCAAATGCCGTCCTGTTGTTTAATCCGGTAAGCTGGTCATGGAAGGCCTTGCTTTCCAGTTTCTTTGCCTGCATGCCAATGGCCATCAAAGCCTTCGCTTCTCTGATGGAATACAGCCCCAGCACCACATTATAAGTCGTAAATCCCAGCAGCCCCAGCGCAGACTGCGACTTACCCATGCTGATATAATATATGCACAAATCCAGAATCAGACCGGCAAAGCACAGAACTATGCAGCTTACATTGATTTTAACCCTCCTGCTCCATCCCCTCGCCCTGATTTCCTGAATAATTAAAAACATATCAACCGCGCACAGAACGAAGAGAGATACGTGGGTCAGCCAGAGCATCTCCCGCAAATCCGTGATTCCAAACAGCTGCAACGGCAGCTGTACCGCCGCACTGCCAATGCAGAACAGACAGGGGATATACCATGCCGATGTCCTGGCGGCACTGTGCAGGCTTTTGATAAAAAGACTGAAGGGAATGGCTATGAGCATCAGCGTAAAATAGGGTACATAGGACACGACGATGTTGTCCGGCAGCAAGATATGAACGGCGTCCGCATCCGTAATTTTCCAGAGCCCGACCTGAATGGAAAAGAGCCCCAACATCAGCAGGCTCTTGTCCACCTCCGTATTTTTTCTGTTGTAAACTATGTAAATAACATAGATCAGCCCCAGACAGACGGCAATTGTGCCCAGAACCAGAGACGGCAGATCCCTGATAATCTGATCCCTGTAAATATCGTACTTGCTCCCCAGCAGGAAATCCGGAGCAACCTTTATCGCATCCTTATAAACCGGTTCCAGAGTGACCTCTGCCGTCTTACCCAGATCTTCATTCCTGATGACCACAGAATTCCACACGCATCCCGGCGTCCTGCCAAAGGGATTGCCGTCATTTATCTGCATACGGTAGACGGATTCACCGCCGATCCTGACCTCTGCATTCTGATGATAGGTGAAAAAAGCCAGCACCCTGTCAACCGTATCCGACCCGCCTAACGTAAATGTATATCGCTGCAGCAGTCCCTGCTCCGCCGTGCTGTCCTGTACAGACTCCGCTTCAAAATCCGCTACCGCCGCGTAGCCGGAAGCATCCCCGCGGCTGCTGACATCCAACCGGCATGTTATCAGCATAAAGAAAAACAATATCACAAGAACTGCGCTGCATACCATATAACTGATCTTGACGAATCGGCTCATCGGCTCCTCCTATGCAACAAACGACGATACAACATATCCCACATAAATCGCCAGCAGTATGCCGCCCTGCACACGGTAGGCACGCTGCTTTAGCATCAGCGGCACCGTCAGCACTGCCATCACTATAACCCCCAGAACCGCATCTATCCTGACCGTGCTGGGATTTAAACTGATTCCCGTAATTGTTGCAGGTATCCCCATCACCAGCAGCAGATTCAAAAGATTCGCTCCCACAATATTGCCCAGGCCCACATTACCGTAGCCCTTGATAATCGAGGCAAGGGACGTCACCAGTTCCGGCAGGGAGGTTCCCAGCGCGATAAAGGTCACTGCGATAACCCGCTCAGGCACGCCCAGCGCTCCCGCTAAGATAATGCCGTTATCTACCAGAAGGTTTGCTCCGAAATACAAAAGCACCGCACACACTGCCAGGGTGATAAGCTGCACTGCCAGAGAGCCCTGCTTGTCCTCTTCCTTTTTCTTCTCCTCTTCACCGCCACCCGGAAATTTCACATTTGCAACGGCATAAATGCAGAATACGAAAAGGAGCGCAATACCTGTCACACGGTTGAACTGCCCGGTAAACAGTCCTACTGCAATCAAAGCTAACGAGACACCAAAAAACATGGCCGCCCGCCAGGTGATGGAAGAACGCGCCACTTTCTTAGAAGGAGCAATCAACTGAGTCAGACCGGCAATCAAGGCCGTATTGCAGATAATAGAGCCAAAGGCATTTCCCGCACTGATGTCGGCTGCCCCAGGCGTTCCCTGCAGTGCCGCAGTGGTGGATACCAGTATTTCCGGCAGAGTGGTTCCCAGACTGACAATGGTGGCCCCCACCACGATCTCAGGAATCTTCAGACGCTTGGCAATGGCCACCGCCGCATCCACCAGACGATCCCCTCCCAGACAGATCAATATCAGCCCCAACACGAACAACGCTACTACCTTAACCATAACGAACTCCTTTCTTCTTCACCCGGAAATTTTGTGGAAGTTTCCGTCCGAAAAAAAAGACCCCCGGCACATGTGTGCCAAAAGTCTCGTTCTTTCTGGATCAGAAAGCGTGCACACACGGTGCTTTGTACCGGGATATGTTGCCTGCACGTTGTAACTACTCCCTCTTAACTTAAGAAAAAGTTACCACTTTCTACAAAAAATGTCAAGTTCTTTCCATTTTTTATATTATTTCTGTATATTATTTCCGCTTCGGTCAAAATTCATTCATCGGCCTTTAGCAATTCATACAGTTTCTCCACCGCTTCCCCTCCCTCGCAGGGATAATCCGGACACACATAGTCGGCCGGATTGTTTTCATCTATGCGGTACCATTTTTTCGTGGAAATCTGTACAAACAGCCCCGTGTTCGGCAGATAAAAGGCCGCCACCTCCCCATATCCTCTGACATTGTTGGCAGACGCCTCCCCCAGGATCTTGCCCAGATCGTTGTCCTGGATCAGCATTGCAAAATCCTTTGCCGCGGAAAAGGAATTCCTGTCGGTAAGCACATAAACATTACCTTCAAAGGTCAGATCCTCATACCGCCTGTTTGTTACGGAACTGTTGTCGCAATGAATCATGAAAGGCCCCCACCGCCAGTCATAAGAACCGTCCGCATAGCTGCCCATTGGCAGATATTTAACAAATTCGTTTCCCACCATGGAGCTGCCACCGCCGTTTCCCCGAAGATCCACCGCCACATTCTGAATGCCCTTCTGTTTTACCTGAGTAAACATTTCCCTTACGCAGTCGATATAAGTTTGATTATATTCACACTGGGTAAGTGTCAGTACCGCCAGGCTCCTTTCCTCGTCGATCTCACAGACAACGAACTCTTTGGACTCCTCCGCCCCAAAATACTGCTCATAAATCTCCAGATATTGCTCCCAGCCCACGAAATCCGCTTCCGTACAGCTTTCCGTGATGATCTCATCGTCCCGGGACCACTCATAGGTAAAGGGCGACGAGAAGCCATAAAATTCCAGGGATGCCAGACTCCCTAAGTCAATGCTTATCCACTCTTCCGTCTCATAGCAGCAATACCGCCTGGCTTCTTCTATTATCTGCTCTACGTTTTTCCCGTTTACCGAACGGATCCCATAGCCCTCACGGCTCTTCGGCGGCGCAGTCTTTAAATACTTGTCCCCGGGATAATCATTATAAGTGGTAGTATGGGCATCACCAATCGGATGCAGTACTGTCTGAATCTCTCTTCTGAAGTCATTAACCGTGATCTGCTCTGCCTCCTCCAGCCTTCCCAGAACCTGTTCATATGCCTCTTTCACTTCTGTGGTCAACCCTTTTTGAAACAGGGGATGCAGTTTCTCAAGATAATATTTTAGCGTCTTCAGGTCATCTTCAGCCTTCCTGCCGGAGATCATTTCATCATAGTTCAAAATTTTGCCGTGATACGCCTTAAACGTATAAGAATTCCACCAGGGAATCAAACAGGGCGAAATCGCGCAGACAAATGAAGTCCCTGCAAAGATTACGGACAGTATTGTTTTGGCGGCCGTCCCTGGCCTGAAGCGAAAAAAATATGCAGCCAGGCCGCCGCACAGCAGAATACCCGACGCCCCCATGACCCACCCGGGGAAATTCAACAGAAAAATATTGGCAGGGATCAGACAAAGCATCATTACCAGCAAACCGCATAAAACTGCCATACAAATGGCTTTTGCTGCTTTTACGTCTCTTCCTGCTCCAGTGTTCCCTTTTCCGTCCATCACTGCCTCCCTGTCCGTTCCGTACCAGATTTACCTGCCCCGGATCTAATAAACAGCAATTTACACATCCAACTCGTACAATGCAGTGGTGCGTCCATTGGGATAATCTATAATATCGATAATTTTAAATCCTGTATTCAAATATATCTTTCTTATTTGTTTTTCATCAAGTGCCGTGTCTAACCGGATATACTTTATGCCTTTTTCTTCGCATAGTTTTTTAATTGCTTCAATGACAAGCTTTGTCATGTTTCTGCCTGCAAATTCACGTCTTACACAAAATTTGTGCAGATATACTGCTTCATTCTTTTGTGCATTGTTCCAATATTCCGAATCATTCCATTGCAAAATAAAGGCACAGACTGTATTAATACCGATTTTACCAACATAGAAATTCTCTGGGTGTGCATCTGTTGTAATCAATTTTTCTTTTGTTAGCCAATCATCCTGCCATACACGAAAGCCCTTGTTTCGTCCCCATGCGGCAACTTCCCTCATAACTTCAATCGCTTCATTAACCTGATTTGAATAAAGTTCAATATTATCCATAATTGTACCTCGCAAATTCACATTTTCATTCGTTTACATACTTCCGCACTGGAATTCTGCTTCTTTATATCACAAAAATAACGTATCTGTCCACAAAAAACAAGGTCTAATATTGCTATGTCATAATATTGAAAATTGCAATTGGAACTATATTATAATCAGTATTTATTATTTTTCCTATTTAATATAGATTTTGGAAATCGTGTCCTCAACCCCCTCAATCAGTAAACGGACATGGATTTCACCATTTTCAAATTCATCTAACGAATATTCTAATGTCTCGGAAAGATCTGTAACATCAAAGAATTTTACCATATCACCTTGCACCAAATACAATGTTATACTTGAATGATCCGGAACAATACCGCAGGAAATATCAGCATACAAAATATCGGCTTCAGCATTGTTTATGATCATATCTTCCTGCGCAATAAAACCATCACTGGCACTCTTAAAATCCAATGTCCACACTCCGTCTTTCAGTATTTCATAGTTCATGCTGATACTCCCTATATTCCATATCCTGTCATTCGAGGTAATATCAGAATTGATACCTTTTCCGGAAACAGCGCTGACGATAAAGCCAGTAAGACAGGAAATCATAAGTACCATGCTGATTGTCCCCATAACGATGTAACCAATATGATGTGTTTGCTTCATTTCCATATCGTTCATTTCCTCCTTGTGTTCTATCTTAAAACCACATTCTTCGCAGTATTTCGCCCTCAAAGAAACCAAATGTCCACAGGCAGCACAACTCTGTTTGACTTCGGATCGACGTAAAAAGTATACAAGTAACCCAATAAACGGAGTAGTAAAAAAAGTGATGATCGCCCAAAGAATATCATCATCATTCCTTATCTTGCAATCTTGATATACCCAAGCTGCAAAGAAACCAGACATAAGCAATGCAAATATTAAAATACCAATAGCCAGTATCGGAAAAATCAAAGACATTCCATTAAAACCATCACTTCTGAAATAGAACAGCACAAAGCGTAAGACGACAATCAGTAACACAATAGGAATCCCAATATAAACAAGCATTTTTCCCACATTTTTATTCATAGTGAAGCACCTCTTTTCTGAATATGAACAGTAATATTTTCTTTCAGATTCGCTCTTTTTGCCCCCAACAGCGTTATCAGAATACCTACTATACCCATATATAAACAAATACCTGCAATCAGTTTGGAAATATATGGGTTGGAAATAACTAAAAGAGCAACTGCCGCAAATAATGTAAATGATATAAAATTTAAAATCATTGGAACAAACCAAAGAGAGATGGAATGAATATGCTTTCTCGACATAGCTGCTTCTTTTTGATAAAGCTCGGCTTTTAAACGGGAATTTAATTCAGAAGAAGGTTTATCCCCTAATTCCATTGATGCGCGGATCAGCTCATTCAAGTTATTTTCAAAGTTCTTATTTGCCATATCCTAATTCCTCCAATCCTACTACAATATATTTATGGTTAATACCCCTTACAGCCAGTAAGGAATTACC
>CANPOY010000055.1 GCA_947575805.1 uncultured Lachnospiraceae bacterium | reverse complement strand
AGGTCGTGCTTGCGGTGGGCCTGCCCTTTTCAAATTATGGACGGGACAAGCCGAAGCTGATTGACTATTACAAACGGCAGGACAGGCTGGAGTTCTCCTATGAAGGGGAAGACTATTTCCTGGAGATAGGGAAGGTGATGGTCTGTCCCCAGTGCTATTCAGCCATTGCTACAAGGCTGGGGAATATGAAAGGAGACTCCAAGGCAGGGGCTTGAAAATCTGGTATTTACAAGTAAAACGAACAACTCGCTTCATAATACCAACATCCGGGAATCCATTGACTATCTGGCGGGTAAGATTAACAAACAATATCCGGATGTGGAATTCAAGCGTTTTACGCCCCATTGCCTGAGGCATACTTTCGCGACAAATTGTATCGCGAAAGGCATGAATCCAAAGACATTGCAGAAATTGTTGGGCCATAATTCTTTGCAGATGACAATGGATTTATACTGCCACGTTTTAGATGAAACGCTTAAAGAAGAAATGTCAACCATAGCAGAAATGGTGTAAAAATGGTGTAGTATGATTATGAAGTGCGTGAAAAGCCCTGAAATAGGGGCTTTCCACCATGACCTTTAGAAGTCTACATTTTCCAGGTTGTGAGCGAACGCTGATGCGTTTGCAGGAGAAAAGGCTGGAATGGCTGGCAGACAGCCTTTAATCAGCCTCACAATAGAATACAGCGTAGTGCTTCGTCTTGACAACGCTGAATCTGCGGCCGTTGACACTTATGTCGGAAAGCGTATGGAACATACCGGAGGCTCTGTTGCATACATAGACAGCATTCTCGCTGTAGGAATCCGGTTGGTAAAAATGCAGATTCCCGTACTCTGTAATATAGCCCAGTTCATTACAGGCGGCGGAGAATTCTGCAGGGGGAATGGGGTTGGAGAGGAAATAGAATTCGCCCACCTCGTCCAGGATGTAAATATCCCTGGCCTTATATTCTGCCGGAAGCAGGGCCAGAGCCGCATCCGCACCGCCGAATACCTGGAAAGCCATGGTATCCGAGAAGAAATAATCTTTGGTAAAGGCCAGGAAGGAATTCCAGTAGAAATACAGGATAATACCGAACATGGCCACCCGGAAAAACTCGTCTTTTATCAGACCCAGGGTCATCAGGATACCGCCGACACAGAAGTAAGCCAGGGCCGCGAAAATGCCGTTGATATGATAATTATACTGCCCGCACAGCAGAAACATGATCACTTCGGCAAAAACCAGCAGCAGCATACAGAGGTCGGCGGTGATAATGCGCCGGCGAAAGCTCTGAACAGTCCGCTTGAAGGTGTGGACGGCGCCTGCGAGGACAAACGGTATGCTCCAGGGATACAGGGTAAAATGTTTATCGGAAGAACCGTACATACCGTCGGAGGTCAGGGTGTGGAGCAGGCCGCGAAGCTTGGACGGCAGCGCTGAGAGGGAAAAGGCTACTTCTTCGGTGCGGTTGGTGATCATCCTGGGCACTGAGAAAAAAGGGGTCACGATAGGCTCCAGGCCAAAATAATTAACACATACTACCAGAATCAGAGGCACTGCCATAACGCAGAGGGGAGCGGCGAGAAAGAGAAGCTGCATAAAGCGTAGGAGGCGATGCTCCTTTCTGTAAAAAAGATAGTACAGGCCGAAGAAAATAAAGAAGACGGCTACTACCAGGGCGGCAACAATGTAAGTATACAGGACGATGCCGAAAAGGATGCCTGTCAGTACAAACAGCCCGTAAAGCCTCCGCTCCGGCTCCCGTTCCGCTTTTTTGATTAAACGTATAAGGCAGTAAAGGGCAATGGTCAGAGAGCCCAGCATGGCGTTGCAGTCCAGGGCAAAGCGGCTGTTCATGATAAAGTAGGGAAAGATGCCCAGCATTACCAGACCGGCGTAAAAGCCCTTTGTACCCCACTTTTCCCTGATCAGCAGGGCGCCGAACACAACGGCCAGAATGCCCATGACGGCCCCGGGCAGGCGAAGGGTGTATAGATTAAGCCCGAAGAGCTTTACCAGCAGGGCGCAGAAATACGTATAAAAGGCACTCTGCTCGCCATAAAAATTGGATGGGCACACAGGCATGAAATTCCCGTATCGGTCTGTGGCGTAATTGGCGATGGACCAGGCGTTCAGCCCCAGCCCTGCCTCGTCTATGTGCATTCCAAGAGGGATTCTGCCAAGGTGAAAGACCCTTAAAAAGATGATAATAAGCAGCAGTATGCCGAATAATATACAATAAGCTCGTTTTTTCATTTTACTCCTTCCGTTCCCGTATTATCTTTATTATAAATCATGTATAGTATAGTGCGCAATCATATTCTGCCAGGTGCGGTTATGAAATACAAGCCATCGGGAAGGAGACGGTTTACCAGACAGTCCGCATTCACATTTTCGCCGGATTGTGGTATGATAATAATCTGCAGGGAAGCATGCGGGGAGCGCCGTTTTCGGAACGAAGTTTTGTGTTTTGTGCCGCCGCAGCGGCGGAATGGAGGGCAACTGTGGAGCAAGGCGAGACAAAAAGGAAAAAGCATACCGGATTGAAGATTTTTCTGGCATTTCTGTTTCTGCTGCTGGCAGTGACGGCAGGGGTGGTGATCCGGTTTTACCCGATCTATAAAGAGGCGGGATACATGGCGGATCATTTCAGTTTCCGGAAGCTGGACTATATCCTGGAGGTAAGGATAGATCGGAGTAAACTGAATAAACGACAAAATCTGCTCCTTGATACCCTGGCGGAGGTCACGGGGCTGACCGGTGGGGAGCTGTGCCATTTGACGGTACAAGGGAGTGTGGACGGAGATATTATATTTGCTGCTATTTACCCGGAGGGGCAAAAGAAGCCTCTGACAGAGGTGTATCTCAGTGATGATCTGGATGTGGTCAACGGAGCCATGCTCTACAGTGCCATGAGGGAGCATATCTGCGGACAGAATAAGACGCTGGATTATTTGTTCCCGGTGTGGGAGAATCATCGGTATATGTCCCTGGAACAGGCGGAAGACATGTTCGGCGTAGATCTGAGCGATCTGCGTGATTATAAGCTGCCGGTGCGGGACATGAAGCTGTCACGACTGCAATGCTTCGGCATCCTGGTTCTTATGGAGCGGGAAAAGATGGAGCAGGGGAGGAACTTTTGCCTGCAGACGGAAGGGCTGGAGGCCATGCTACAGCTTAAGGAACCGGCTGAGGTCAGCATCAGCATGGAGGATCCGGAGGCTGTGACGGATATGCTGGAAGATAAACTTTTCCGGGCAGGGGTTCGCCTGAGCGGAGAGAAGCTGGGCATGCTGAAGCAACTGGCTGTGAGGGCGGTAATACGTGAAGATCTTTCCCTGACGGTGCCTGAAGATCTGATCAGTCAGAAGATGGTGGATGTGGTAAAGGGCATCCGCGTGATTATCAAGGGACTCTTTGGAAAATAAGGCGGCAGGTCAGAAGAAAGGTGACAAGCGGGACAGGAAACAGTGGAAATCCCACACCGCCAACAGCACACAATGAATTGTAAGGCCAGCGGGCTGCACTTGAGAAGAGACTGGCCGGTGATCCTTCCGCCGGAGGTGGATCGTCCCTAGGAATAGCTTGACAAACCAAAAAAAGCGAAGTATGATAAGATCCCAGATGCAAATGCAATTCATTTGCGTCTGGGATCTTGAGTCAGGAAGAGATATGTCAGATAAGGGCAGAAAGCCCGTTTACACTCAATTCCGGAAAGGAGCTATTATGCGGGAGGTTATTTCAGATACGTTAATAGATCTTATAAAGCTGCTTCCTTTTTTGTTTCTCACTTATCTTGCCATGGAATATCTGGAGCACAGGGCAGGGGAAAAGGCGGAGGCCCTGATGCGGAAGGCGGGCCCGCTGGGCCCCGTGATTGGCGGAGCGCTGGGAATTGTGCCTCAGTGCGGATTTTCTGCGGCTGCCTCCAATCTGTACGCAGGGAGGGTGATCACTCTGGGAACCCTGGCGGCGGTATATCTCTCTACTTCGGATGAGATGCTGCCGGTGCTGATTTCGGAACATGCGCCGTTTGGGGCAGTGGTGCGGATTCTGTTTGCCAAGGCGGGTATCGGTATGGCGGCGGGTATTCTGATTGACCTGCTCATGCGGAAGAAGGGCCACAGCCATAATACACATGGCAGTCATATACATGAGATCTGTGAGCATGAGCACTGCCGCTGTGAGAAGGGCATTTTTCGATCCGCCTTATCCCATACGGTTCATATTGCGTTGTTCATATTGCTGATTACCTTTTTGCTGAATTTGTTTCTGTTTCTGGCGGGAGAGGACGCGCTGGCAAATGTGATTTTGAACAGGCCGGTTGCGGGGCCGCTGTTGGCGGGACTGGTGGGCCTGATCCCGAACTGCGCCGGCTCCGTGATTATTACTCAGCTGTATCTGGAGGGGATCATCGGTGTCGGATCTGCCCTGGCGGGGCTGCTCACAGGCAGTGGCGTGGGGCTGCTGGTGCTGTTTCGGGTAAACCATGACAGGAAAGAGAATCTGAGAATACTGGGCCTTCTGTATGGCATAGGTATTTTAATCGGTATTATTATAGAGTTGGCGACGGCGGCCGGGGCCTAGTCCTGGAAGCGGAAAGGAAGAGCAAAATGGATGAGATGGAATATCCCCAGGGGCTGAAATGGACCAGGCAGCGGAAAAGCGTATATAACATCCTCCGGAATGCGGAAGAGCCGCTGAGTGCTGCACGGATCTACCATCTGGCGGAGCAGGAGGCCGGGGGAAAGGACTTTGCGCCCTCAACCGTATACCGCATACTGGCGGTGTTTGAGGAGCTGGGGCTGGTGGAAAAGACTACCTGGATGGGAGAGGATACGGCAGTTTATGCTCTGAACCGGGGCAGACATACCCACTATGCGGTATGCCTGCAGTGCCACAAAAGGATTCCCCTGCAGAAATGTCCCTTCGCCCATATCCATCTGGAGAGGGAAACGGAGGATTTCACCGTGGTCAGTCATAAGCTGGAGCTGTACGGTTACTGCAGGGAGTGCAGAGAACCGGAGCGTGAAGTCTGAACGGCGGAAAAATTCTGCGGGTACCGTGTCAGCAGGACTTGTTCCGGATCATACGGGTCTGCATAAGCTTATACATTATCCGGGCTGCGATCCGGGGGAAGAAAGCGCTGATGGTAATTCATTTATTCCCTGGATTTATGTTCATGATTGCGGTATACTATATTTTGAAGATGCGGGCTGGACGAAGGGCTGCCACAGGAGGCAAAGGTGATTTTTATGGAAAAAGCGGCAATGATACACAATCCGGATAATTATTTCTTCTATTCCACAGGCAGGGACACATTCACGGTAAAGCTGATGGCAAAGGCGGGAGATGTGTCTTCTGCCGTGCTGCATTACCGGGATAAATACATCCCACTGGACAAGATGGATACCAGGGGGGAGGTTTCCATGCGCCGGGTGGCGTGTGACGGAGTGCATGATTATTTTGAAGCCGAATTTACAATTAATATGCTTTGTATCCGGTATTATTTTGAATTGAAGGATCCGGAGGGTATCACTGCTTATTACGGGAATTATTCCTTTTACATCAGGGAGCCGGAGGTCATCGATGAGATGTTTGACTGTCCGCAGCTCAGCCGGGAGGAAGAGCGATACGATGCCCCGGAATGGGCCGGGGGAAAGGTGGTCTATCAGATCTTTGTGGACCGCTTTGCCTCGGACAGGGAGGTGCCGGCCGAGGAGTGGTACAGGCAGGGGCTGAACCATAAGGACAGCCTTCACGGCAGCCTGCGGGGAATTACCCGGAGGCTTCCTTATCTGAAGGAGCTGGGGGCGGAGGTTCTTTATCTCACGCCCATCTTTAAGGCCAATACCACCCATAAATATGACACGGTGGATTATCTGCAGATTGATCCCGATTTCGGGACGGAGGAAGATTTAAGGGAGCTGACGGGAAAAGCCCATGAGGCGGGGATGTATGTGGTGCTGGATGCGGTGTTTAACCATACCTCCAGAGACTTCTTTGCCTTTCGGGATCTTCTGGAGCATCAGGAAAATTCACGGTATCGGGATTGGTATTATGTGGATGAATTCCCTGCCAGGGGAGAAATCCTGCCTACTTACCGTTCCTTCAGCTATTTTGGCGGAATGCCCAAGCTGAATTGCAGAAACCCCGAGGTGCGGCAGTATGTCTGTGACGTAGCGGCATACTGGACAAGAAACTGCCAGGTGGATGGCTGGCGGCTGGACGTAGCGGACGAGATTGGCAGGGATTTCTGGCGGGAATTTCGCAGAAAGCTTCGGGAAATCAATCCCCGGATACTGATTATCGGGGAAATCTGGCATTTTAACGGAAGCTACCTGGCAGGCGATCAGTGGGACGGGGTCATGAATTATCATTTCACCGACGCGGTGAAGGGGCTTCTCCTGGAAAGGCGGCTGACGCCCCGGAGCTTTGCAGAACGGCTTGATTTTGTACGGGGCAGGCTGAAAAGGGAGACGGTACCTTATCTATGGAATCTCATTGACAGTCACGATACGGCCCGCTTTCTGTTTCAGGCAGGCAACAAAAAAGAACTTCTGAAGCTGGCGGCGGCGCTGCAGCTTCTTTTGCCGGGTATGCCCATGATTTATTACGGAGACGAGGTGGGCATGATAGGGGAAAAGGGTTCCGACTGTCGTCTTGGTATGTTCTGGGAAAAGGAGAGACAGGATCGGGAGCTTTTTGATTTTTATCGGAGGCTGCTTGCCCTTCGGAAAAGATATACGGTCATCGGCACCGGAGAAGCAGAGTGGATATGGGATCTGCCGGAGGAGAACCTGTTGTGCTGGCGTTTTTGCGAGGACGGCGGGGAGCAGGTGATGGTGCTGCTAAATGCCGGAGAGTGCAGGGCAGAGGTGCGGCAATATGCGGGCAGGAGGGAGCTGCTGTCGGAGTCAGGCTTCGACGGGGTAGTGCCTCCGTTTTCCTGCTGTGTGCTGGAAGGAAGGACAGGATGAAGTTCATACATATCGGAGACATACATATCGGCAAGTCAATCGGCGGATTTGATTTAACCAGGGATCAGAAATATATACTGGATCAGATCCTGGACATTGCCGGGCAGGAGAAGGCGGATGCCATTTTGATTGCCGGTGACGTTTATGACAAATCTGTCCCCGGGGAAGCGGCAGTAAAGCTTTTTGACTATTTCCTGAGCCGGCTGGCAGAAAAGGAGATCACCACATTTATCATCAGCGGGAATCACGATTCCGATGAACGTATGAATTTTGGCAGCAGTCTTTTTCAGGCTAATAAGATCTATATTTCCGCTAAATATGAGGGCCGACTATACAGGCAGAGGATGGAAGACGGGGAGGGCACGGTAAATATTTACCTGATGCCTTTTATCAAGGCTTCCCAGGTCAGGCACTTTTTCCCGGACGAAGAAATTGCCACCTATGACGACGCTGTGAGGGTGGTTTTAAAAAACAGTGACATTGACCCCAAAGAGAGGAATCTTCTGCTTGCCCATCAGTTTGTGGCGGGGAAAACGGAGGAACCGCGGCTTGGGGGCTCGGAATCCGTTTCCACCCAAAAGGTGGGCCTGGTGGAGAAGATCGGCTGGGACTGCTTTGGGGATTTCGATTATGTTGCCCTTGGACATATTCATTCCCCCCAGCCGGTAGGGCGGGATGAGATCCGTTATGCCGGTTCGCCTCTAAAGTATTCCCGCAGTGAGGCCGGAGACGATAAAACGGTCACCGTCGTGGAACTGGGGAAAAAGGGAACCGTAAGCATAAAGCAAAGGCCGCTGTGCCCCCTGCGGGATCTGCGTCGGATAAAGGGGCGGCTGGACCAGCTTCTGGACAGGGAGAACCTTACTGCACCGGAGGATTTCATCTATGTCACGCTGACGGACGAGGACGTCATCGAGAATGCAATGGGAATATTCCAGCAATATTACCCGAACACGGTGGGGATCGAATATGACAACTCCCACACAAAGGAAATCCGGCAGGCAGATATTTCCCGGGTAACTGAGGACAAGACCTTTAATGACATTATATCGGACTTTTATGAATGGATTTACGGATGTGGGATCAGTGAGGACGAGCGGAAGCTTATGAAGGAAATCGCAGGGGAGGCAGGGATAGCTTATGAAGCCGATTAAGCTGGTTATCAGCGCATTTGGATCCTATGCCGGGACCATGCCGGAAATAGATTTCGAACGGTTTGAAGAGAAAGGGCTTTTCCTGATTTCCGGTGATACCGGTGCCGGGAAGACGACTATTTTTGATGCCATCTGCTTTGCGCTGTACGGAACTACCAGCGGAAGCTACCGGGATACCAGAAAGCTTCGGAGCGAGTATGCGACAGAGGGGACAGAAAGCTTTGTGGACTTTTATTTTTCCCATCAGGGCAGGGAATATCATATCTGCCGCAGACCCCAGTACGAACGCCCGCTGAAACGGGGCACAGGCACAAAAACGGAGCCGGAGGCAGCTTCCTTCCAGTGTGGTGCAGAGACGCCCATAGAAGGGGTTAAGGCAGTCAACAACGCCGTGAAGGAGCTTTTGCATATTGATGCGGCACAATTCAAGCAGATTGCCATGATTGCCCAGGGGGAATTCTGGGAATTGCTGAATACGAAGACCGACAAAAGGACGGAAATCCTGCGCACTGTTTTTATGACTGACGGCTATAAAAAGATAGAGTACCTGCTGAAGGACCGCATGGACGTAAGCACCGGGAATCTAAGGAACACGGAAAACAGTATTGTCCAGTATTTTAACGATGTAACGGCGGGAGAGGAAAGCGGGTTTGGAGAGGAGCTTGCGCTGCTGCAGGAGCGCGCAGGCGGCAGCGGCAGCGCCTGGAATCTGGACGAGCTTCTGGATATGATTTCGGCCATTATGCAGGAAGATGAAACGCGGCAGGAGATTGTGGGCAGTCAGCTGCAGGCGGAAGAAAAAATTCTGGAAGAAAAAAGCAGTGCCTTCAACACGGCGGAAACCAATAATAAGTTTGTCGGCCAATATGAGGCGCTGACACAGGAAAGGGACAGCCTGGCGGCCAGGGAGGAGGAGATGACGGCGCGTTCTGCTGCGCTGCAGCGGAAAAAGGACGCTGTCTATTCCGTAAATCCGGGCTATCGCAGGTGGAAGTCGAAACAAGAGGAGATTGCAGGTACGAAAAAGGCCATCCGCGACATGGAAGCAGAGCGTGACAGGGCGATGGAGGAAAGGAGCAGTGCGGTCAGGGCATTTGAGAGTGCATTGTCCGAAGAGCCCCGCAGGGAGGAAAGGAAAGAGCTGATCGTTCGGATTGACGGCGATCGGGACAAATATTCCCTCCGGGATCAGCTGCAAAAGGAAATTGCATCCTTGCGGCGGGAGGCGGCTTCCTTTGACAAGCGCCAGGCCGGACTTGACCGGGAGGAAGCTGCATTAAAGGAAAAGATTTCTTCCCTGAACAGGAGAATCGAAGAGCTTCAGGACTGCCCTGCCCGGCTGGCGGAGGTAAAGGCGGCAGGGGAAAAGACTGCAGCCCTGAAAAAAGAAATGGATAAAATAATTGATACCGACATTCCGGCCCTGGAGCAAAAAAAGAAGGAATTGGCCAAAAAGCAAAAGGCATTTGATAAAGCGAGAGATGGCTATGAGGCTGCCCGGGAAAAAAAGCAGCAGGCGGAGAAACTGCTGGAAAACTGCCGGGCCGGAATCCTTGCCGGGGAGCTGGAGGAAGGGAAGCCCTGTCCTGTCTGTGGGTCTGTCCATCATCCGACGCCTGCTTGTGTTCCGGCGGAATCCGTAACCGAGGAGCAGTGCAGGGAGTATGAGGATCAGGAGAGTACGGCCAGGGACAAAAAGGAGGAGGCGCTGACGGCTGCGGAGAGCGCCAAGGCTACGGTGGAAGCGCAGGAGGAGCAGTTAAGGAAAAACATAGGAAGGTGTATTTCCGGTGCCATCTGCCAGGCAGCACCGGAAGAAACCCTGGCCGGACTTCGGGAAATGATTGTGAAGGAGCGGGCTGTACTTGAGAAAAAAGCAGAGGATCGCATAAAGCGCATGGAAGAGCTGACCCAGGGCTGCAACGAGCTGGAAAAGGTCAGAAAGGATTATACAAAAGCTGTCGGAAAGGAAGCGGAAAAGCTGGAGGAGGATAAAAGAGGCTTTATCGAAGAGAAGCATGGTAATGAAACCAGCCTTGCGCAAAAGGAGGCTTCTTTGCAGTCTCTGAGGGAACTTGCCTATGAAAGCCTGGAACAGGCACGGAAGGCCCGGGACGAGGCGGAGAAGGAGGTAATAGCCATAAACGAAGCCGTCGAAGGGGCCCGGAGGAGAAAGGAGAAAGCGGATCAGGCTTTGGCCGGGATTCAATCCGGGATTACGACCCTGCAGGCCACGCTGGGAAAGAATGAAGAGGAGGAAGCCGTGCTGTGTAAGGAATTCCGGGAAATGCTGAAAAGCAGGGGCTTTGCAGGAGAAGAGGAATTTTTAGCCTGCATTGTTTCGGAAGAAGAATTTCAGGCAGAAGAAAGGGAACTGTCGGAGTATTATACGGCAGTAAAAACCAATGAGGTTCGGCTGCAGCAGGCCAGGGCGGATGCGGAAGGAAAGATACCGGTTGATCTTGAGCTTGTGCGGACAGAGCTGGAAGGGCAGAAGCTGCGGGTGAATGCTTTGCGGGAGCAGAAAAGCGCGGTAACCTCCAGGCTTTCGGAAAACAGAAAGAGGCGGGCCAACATTACCGGCTTAAGGGATAAACTGGAGAATTACCGCAGGGAAAAGGATATTTCCGCCAGATTGTATGCACTGGTAAAGGGAACCACCGGCAAGGGAAAAATTACTTTAGAGCAGTATATTCAGGCAACGGGATTTGAGCGGATCATTCAGGCGGCAAACCGCAGGCTGGGCCCGATGAGTGACGGACAGTATGAGCTTTACCGGCAGGATTCCTTTGGCAGACAGAGCAATACCTGGCTGGACCTGGAGGTTCTCGACAATTTTACAGGGCACAGACGGCCTGTGGGAAACCTCTCCGGCGGCGAAAGCTTCAAGGCGTCCCTGAGTCTTGCCCTTGGGCTGTCCGATACGGTTTCCTCTCAGATGGGCGGCATTCAGATGGAAGCGCTGTTTGTAGATGAAGGCTTTGGAACCCTTGACAGAAAATCCATGGAAAACGCCCTGGACATCCTGCTTAATCTATCCGGAACGGGAAAGCTGGTGGGTATTATCAGCCACCGGGAAGAGCTGAAGGAGAACATTGTGCAGCAGATCAGAGTCAGCAAGACCCGGAGCGGCAGTCGGATAACAGTTGATACGGGCATGTGAAACAGATTAGATATTATAATATAATAATTGACAATCATGAATAAAAGCGATATAATAATTGTGCGAAACAAATTAAACACTGGAAGTGGGGTTGCAACCAAAAATTTTAAACAGGAGGGAAAGTGAAAATGAGAAAAGCAAAGAGATTAGTTTCAGTAGGGTTGATCTGTGCCATGCTGGCAGGGATGAGTATTACATCGAGCGCAGCGGTAGTGCCGCCGGATAATGAAAGTAAATGTAAATATGACCAATTTATGGGTATTAACGAATATCAAAAATATGATGAAGGAAGTCATGGTTATTATGTTACTGACGCCCAAGGAAATACAACAGTTAAAAGTTGTCCTGTTACTGCTGTATTACGCAGAGAAGTCTGGAAATGCCACTGTGGAAATATTAATTATGTGTATCATTCTACAATCCTAAGGCATGGGCAATGCGGATTGGGAGATGTTTTACAATAACAAAGAAGAGAGAAGGGTTTTCGATCTTACGATAAATAATGGTGTTGCTTGCTTTGGCGGCTGCGGACAGCAGCACAAGGAAGGAATTGTGGTGGGGATGGAAAGCCTGCCGGGTAGGGAGATATGAACCTTTGTGAAAAGTCGGTATGCGTCGGGATTCCGTGTTTCCTATTTACCTGTTCATCTCAGTTCCTTCTGGAAGCCGGAAGAGTAATGGCATAACAAAGTCAAACAGCGGAAGTGATTAAGTTACCGCTGTTTGACTTTGTAATATCAATAAAGGTGGTAAAGAAGAAAAAATTGCAGAAAAAAAATAAAAAAATATAAAAAAACACTTGCATTTGTGAAAAGAATATAATATAATAACACTTGCGTTGTGAAAGATAAGTTATTTGCACCGCTAGCTCAGTTGGTAGAGCACCTGACTCTTAATCAGGGTGTCCAGGGTTCGAGCCCCTGGCGGTGCACGACTCCCCCAGCAGGGAGCGATGAGGGACTGTTTTTGAGGACGTAAGAGCCTTGGGGACGGTCTTTTCTTTGCGCGTTTCTGCAAGCTCTGCAAACGCAGCCTCCTTGTTTCACCGAACCATGCCTGCATGAGCGAGAGAAACAAGGAGGCTGCGTTTATAGCGCGACATGAGCAGCAAGGCTGCGAATGGCAGGGCTTCCTGGCGCATACAATTTGATAAGGAGGCAGAGTATGGGTTGTCTTGGTAATCTTATATGGTTTATTTTCGGCGGTTTTTGGCAGGGACTGCTCTGGACACTTGCGGGCGTCCTGTGGTGCATTACGATTGTGGGTATTCCAATTGGCAGCCAATGCTTTAAGTTTGCCTCGCTGGCATTTTTCCCATTTGGAAAGGAAATAGAATACGGCGGCGGAACCTTATCCGTCCTTGCGAATATCCTGTGGCTTGTGATAAGCGGTATTCCGCTGGCCATATCTGCTGCGTTAAACGGTCTGCTGCTGTGCGTTACCATCATAGGTATTCCTTTTGGACTGCAATGTTTTAAGATTGCCAAGCTGGCGCTCATGCCATTTGGAGCTACGGTGCGCTGAAGGATTGGATTCACATCCGGCCCAGGAAATTTTCATACATGCCGGCAGTGGGATCAGGATTTCTTTTCCGCTGGTGGCGATAAAGCAGGAAACGGGCTAGAGCAACCAATGATTGAGCTGCGCTTTCTTTCATGCTGCCATGGAATTGAACCATAGAAGATTTGCAGGGAAAGGAAGCCGTTATGATTATTAAAAACGGGAATGTCTTTCAGGAGGATAAAGCCTTTTTCAAAAAGGATCTGTACCTTGAAAACGGGAGGATCGCAGAGGATTCTTCACGGCTGACAGATCATACGGAAATCGACGCTGCCGGCCTTTATGTATTGCCCGGGCTGGTGGATATACACAGCCACGGTGCGGTGGGCCACGATTTTTCCGACGGAAATATGGAAGGACTGAAGGAAATCCTGAAATATGAATATTCTCATGGCGTTACCTCGTATTGCCCCACTTCCATGACGGTGGAGAAGGAAGCGCTGCGGCACATATTTTCCGTCATGAAAAACTGGCAGGATGAAAAGGGCATGTCCCACGTGCCCGGCATCAACATGGAGGGGCCCTTTTTGGATGCCGGAAAAAAGGGAGCTCACAGGGAAGAGTGTATCCTGCCTCCGGATCCGGAGCTTTTCCGGGAGCTGAATGATGCCTGCGGACACCGCATCCGCCTTGTGACTCTCGCCCCCAACATGGAAAATGCCATGGAGTTTATTAAAGAACTGAAGGGGGAAACGGTTATCTCCTTAGGGCACAGCGGCACTGATTATGATACGGCCAGGGAGGCCTTTCGACAGGGGGCAACCCATGTGACCCATCTGTACAACGCCATGAATCCTCTCGCTCACCGCGCTCCGGGGCTGATTGGTGCGGCTTCGGAAAATAAAAGCTGTGTGGCGGAGTTGATCTGCGACGGTATACATATTCACGAAAGCATGGTGCGGGCGGCGTTTAAGCTGTTTCCCGGGCGAATTGCTCTCATCAGCGATTCCATGCGGGCTGCCGGAATGGAAAACGGTGTCTACGATCTGGGAGGTCAGCAGGTCACGGTAAACGGCAGTCTCGCTACGCTGGCGGACGGCACTATCGCGGGCTCAGCCACGAATCTGTACGACGGTATGCGTAATGCCGCCTCCTTCGGGATTTCCTTGTGTGAGGCAGTTGCCGCCGCAACCATGATTCCGGCAAAAAGCATAGGTGTTTATGACGAGATTGGCTCTCTTACGCCGGGAAAGCGGGCCGATGTCCTTTTGGTTGACAGGGATCTGAACCTGGTCAGGGTTCTGTGAGAGCCCACAGGGCTGCCATATTTGGGGACGGGATTTTTCAGAAAGAAGAGAAGTGGCCGGAAGTATATGAAAACGGCAGGAAAGAGGGAGCGGCAGATGGAAGGACAGGATAAGAAAACGGAGCTGTGGGATGTTTATGACAAAGATCGGGTGAAGACCGGGAAGCTGCACAGAAGGGGGGAGAAACTTTCGGAAGGTCAATACCATCTGGTGGTACATGTGTGCATCTTTAACAGTAAAAACCAGATGCTGATCCAGCAGCGCCAGCCTTTCAAGGAGGGCTGGAACAACATGTGGGATCTGACGGTGGGAGGCTCTGCCGTGGCGGGAGACACCAGCAGTCAGGCGGCGGAACGGGAGGTATTTGAGGAGCTGGGGCTGAAAATAGACCTGTCTGATGTGCGGCCTGATTTTACCATAACATTTCCCACTGGATTTGACGATTATTATCTGATCAGAAAGGATGTAGAGCTCTCAGAGCTGGTTCTGCAGGAAACGGAGGTACAGAGAGCCAGGTGGGCGGATAAGGAAGAGATTCTGAAAATGCAGGAGGAAGGTACCTTTATTCCCTATTGGTTTCTGGATAGGCTGTTTGACATCAAGCAGTGGTATAAGCAGTATCGGGAAGGAAATGAGGAAACGCCGATTTCCTTTGAGTATGCCGGTGAGCGCCGTCTGGCGTCCTGGATGAGCCTGGTAGAGATAGTAAGAGGAAATTTTCCGGGACTGGAAACGGAGGAAAAGATGCAGGCATATCGGGAGACGGTGGAGAAGCATATGAGGCAGGGAACTGCCGTCTGTGCCCTATTCGGAAATATGGTGGTGGGAATTCTGCTGTTCTCCGTAAAACGGAATATGCTGTGCTGCATGGCGGTGCATCCGGGGTTTCGGAGAAAACAGATCGGCACCCGCATGGTGGAGATGATGTTTACGAAGATGGACGAGGAACGTCCGGTGGTAGTGGAAACCTTTCGGGAAGAGGATGAGAGAGGCGCCGCACCCAGGGCATTCTATAAGAAGCTGGGCTTTGAAGAAGGAGAGTTTTGCTTCTTTGAGGGAAATTATCCGGAGCAGAGGTTCTATCTTCGGAAGCGGCAGGATGGGAATGATGCCAAAGGGTAAAGGGAGACAGGCACATGTATAAAACATGAATATGGATTGTTTTATGATGGCATAAAAGAAAGTCCCGGAGCATGAGAGCATAATATATTTTTTTTCTTGACCTTGTCCCTGGGACAAGGTCTATTCTATTGTTATAAAAACGGAAGTACGGCAATAACGCGCTGTCAAAGCTGAATGTGGGAGAAGAACAGTCGGCCATGCAAAATGAACTGGCAGAGGTATCTGCCTATCTGAATGAACATCTCCTTTCCTTCACGAAGCAATTTTTTTCCTTTGCGTTTTCGGCTGCATTTTTGTTGTGGCAAAATTACAGGCTGGCGTTATTGTCAGTTCAGGTAATGTGTCAGGCTTTTTTCAGAATATGCCTGGTGTTTATGCGGGCTTCAGGAGGTTTGAGGCCTCTGTGGGCAGACTTGAAAAGAAGCTGGTGCTGTAGCAAACGGAATATGTCCGGCCGGGTATAAATTGCTGCCGCTAATGATTCAGAAGGGAGAAAATATGCGTGAGTACGAAGTTTTTCTGGATAAGGTATCATTTTCTTACGGCGACGAGGAAGTATCGGCTGATGAGGGGCAAAACAGTAGTCCGCGTTACACACCATCCGGAGACGTTGGATGGCAGTTATGCCATTTACCGTCTGGAAGGAGGGAAACTGAAGTACTATAATACAAGATGGCACAGCTTGATTCCATAATGGACGAGATAACAAGTTTGTGTAAAAAGATACCCGAAAGTGAGCAGATGCTAAAATAGTTCGGGAAAACATAAGGGATAGACGACCATTAGTAAAAGAGGTCGAAGTAAGCTACGAGCAGTACTGTTCAATGCGGCGATTCCGTTAATAGCTAAAAACCCAGAGCTTCGGCCATTGCATGAGATGATGTCTGACATTCATAGACAGCCACAGGTAGCCGCCCCTTTATGGATAAGCAGAACGAAGGAATTGAGGACCCTGCAATAAAGGAGATCCCGTATGACATGGGAGGTTAGGCTGCCGTAAGGAGTTGGGGATTAGAGAGG
>CANPOY010000054.1 GCA_947575805.1 uncultured Lachnospiraceae bacterium | reverse complement strand
CGAGGGCGTAACGTGCAACCAAAAAATTTAGAAAAGTCCCGAAAGCCGCTTCCAGTGCGGCCTGCTGGACTTTTTTTGTCAAAAGGCTGTCAAACTCGGGATTATAACATGAAATCAACAGGAACACAAATGAAATGTTTTATTTTACCAGCATTTTACCGCTACTGTTTTCCCAGGGCCCGGACCTTCCTGCGATAAAATACCACCGAAATCACCATGGCCACCGTCCAGCCTACAGGCCATGCACACCATATTCCCAGTGCCGAACCCGTATAGCCGGACAGAACATGGGCCAGAACCACCCGAAGGATCAGGTCTGTAAAGGTGGCAGTCATAAACTGCCCCATGGCGCTGGTGCCACGCAGAATACCGTCCGCCACCAGCTTGGCCGACACTACAAAGTAAAAAGGAGACAATATCCATAAAAATTGTCTGCCTGTCATCAGCGCATCCACCGAGCCCTGCTCCAGAAACAGGAGCAGCAGATATTTGCCCAGGAAAATGTAAAGGACACAGAAGGGCAGGCACAGGCACCATACCATTTTCAGCCCTGCGCAGAATCCCTGGCCGATTCGCTCATACTTCCTGGCTCCCAGATTCTGGGCGGAAAAATTTGAAATTCCGTTGCCTATGGTAGTAAACGAGGTAATCACCATGTTGTTCAGCTTGACAGCGGCGGAATATCCGGCCATGACGGAAGCGCCAAATCCGTTGATAACGCTCTGGATCATAATGTTTCCCACGGAAATAAAACTCTGCTGTAAAATGCTGGGGACGGCTACAATGACAATTTTTTTTAAAATGTCAAAGTCAATCAGGGTTGGCTTTTCCTTCACTTCAATCCTCTTCAGCCTCTTCCATACGGTGATAACGGCCAGAACACAGCTCACTCCCTGACAGAGAAAGGTCGCCCACGCTACACCCGCCACGCCCAGATCAAAAGCTTTTACAAACAATATGTCCACGGCAATATTCGAGACGGACGAAGCCGCCAGAAAGAAGAAGGGCGTCCTGGAGTCTCCCATTGCGGAAAAGATACCTGTGGCAATATTATAAAAAAGCACAAATGGCAGGCCCCACACATAAACAGCAAGATAAAGCCGGGAATCCGCCAGCAGCTCCTCCGGGGTATGGATCAGCCGCAGTAGCGGGCCGCATCCCAAAATGCCAGCCAGCATTAAAGCAAGGCAAAGCGCGGCACTGAAAATGCAGGCTGTGGACACCGCCGTCTTCATCCTGCCGTAATCCCTTGCGCCAAACAGCTGGGAGACAACCACGGAGCAGCCGATATTGCACCCAAAAGAAAACGCAATAAATATCAGCGTGATTTCATAGCTGTTCCCCACGGCGGCCAACGCGTTTTCACCGATAAATCTGCCCGCCACCAGAGAGTCCGCAATATTATACATCTGTTGAAAGATTACGCTTCCGAAAAGCGGAAGGCAGAATTTCCACAAGACCGATTCTGCTTTTCCCTCAGTTAAATCCCTGTTCATATCATCCTGTCCTTTCTGTGGATTCTTTCCCTGTTTTCAGGAATACATTATAATACAGCCCCTTTAAAAAAAATACAGCATGTTGCAAAATTTTCCATCATAATTTCATTTTCCAGGGTCATACTAACATCAAGATAAGTCGCGGCAGACACTTGCCTTGAACACTTGCTTCAAGATAAGTGCAGGCAGCACTTATCTTGAAGATAGAGAAAACACAAAAATACACTGATATGGAGGTGAAAAAGAATGTCCAGCAACAAAACCAATAGAGTAGAGGTGCCTGAAGCAAAGGCAGCAATGGATCGTTTCAAGACTGAGGTCGCATCCGAGCTTGGCGTGAACCTGAAGGAGGGCTACAACGGTGACCTGACTTCCCGTGAGGCCGGTTCCATCGGCGGCGAGATGGTTCGTCGTATGATCAAGAAGCAGGAAGAGCAGATGAAGTAAGCTTTACTGCACAAAACAGCCGGGGCAAATGCCCCGGCTGTTCCTTTATCAGACCGTCAATTTTATTCGCCAAACACTGCCTTGTAATCAGCCTGGAACTTTGCGATTCCCGCATCCGTCAGGGGATGCTTTACCATTTGCTCGATCACGCCATAGGGTACCGTCGCAATGTCGGCTCCCGCCAGAGCACAGTCTGTCACATGGATGGGATTCCTGACGCTGGCTGCAATAATCTGTGTCTCTATCCCTGCCACATCAAAGATCTCCGCGATCTCACGAATCAGGTCAACACCTCTCTGGCTGATGTCATCCAGACGTCCCAGGAAAGGAGATACATATGTAGCACCTGCCCGCGCTGCAAGCAGAGCCTGGTTTGCACTGAAGACCAGGGTCACATTGGTCTTGACACCCTCTGCGGTAAGTGCCTTACAGGCCTTTAATCCTTCTACAGTCATGGGAATCTTCACTACCATATTGGGATGGATCTTAGCAATCTCACGTCCCTCTTTAATCATGCCCTCAGCGTCTACCGTAGTAGCCTTGACTTCGCCGCTGATCGGGCCGTCAACGATGGATGCAATCTCCGCGATAACTTCCTCAAATACTCTGCCTTCCTTGGCAATCAGGGAAGGATTGGTGGTCACACCGCAGATCACGCCCATGTCATTTGCTTTCTTAATGTCCTCAACCTTTGCAGTATCAATGAAAAAACGCATACTTCATATCTCCTTTTCCTTTTTCATGTTCTGAGCCCGTCTGAATACCAAACGGACATCCTTAATGTAAAGTATACTAGAACGCCCCCGAAAACTCAAGAGGTTTCACACAATTTTTCATCAAACATGTATATCCTTCAACACCCTTATTTCTCCCTTCAAAACGGCCTTCTGCCTGCCGCTCACCCTCCCCCCGCCGTCTTCTGTACACAGTTTCAGCATCTCCGCCAGCTCCCGCATATTCGGCAAACGCTCCCGGGGATCCTGCCTGGTACACCTGTCCGTTATCCGTTTCAGCAGTCCTCCGGGTCTTTCCCCCGTCAACACCTGCAGCGTCCTTCCCAGCGCATATATGTCAGTTACAGCCGTCTGCTGCCCGCTCTGTACAAACTGTTCCGGCGCACCAAACTCCGGCGTTCCCGCTATGTCAGCATTCCTCCCCGCGTGACAGACGCAGCCGAAATCCAGAAGCTTCACCCCGCCTTCCGGCGTCAGCATCACATTCGAGGGCTTTACATCCCGAAACACCAACGGTATTTTCCCCTCATGCAGATACGAAAGCCCTTCCGCCAGCCGGCAGCCGATCCCCGCCGCCTGCCTGTCGGAAAACGCACCTTCCCGCCGCAGGATCACATCCAGGCTTTCCCCCGGCACATATTCCATCATGAGAACCCCCCTGCCCTTCTCCTCCCGGAAGTCAAAATAGGCCGGAAACAGCGGATGCTTCGTTGCCCGTTGGAAATCCGCCTCTTTTGCCAGCAGACCTCCTCGTTCACTCACCTTACAGGCATATTTCTTACCGGCCCGATCTTCCGCAAGATAGACTTCGGCGAATGCACCGCTTCCCAGAAGCTCTGTAACCCGATATTCTTTTCCCATACTTAGTGTCACCGGCAGCTCTCCCCCCTTCCGATCAGCAGAATGGCTCCTGCCGTTCCGCAGCCTGCCCTGCCGCCGCCTGCAGCAAGCTCCTTCAGGCGCCGCTCCGCCTGGTCTGCCGTCCTGATCTCCTGCAGGCACAATGCTTCTCCCAGGCGCTTTTCTTCCAAATCCCCCAAAAAGGAATCCTCTGCCAGAAGCAGGCCGGCTCCCGGCTCCAGGCAGCCGCGAAACTCCCCCGGCAGCCGGACGGCCTTCCCCCTTCCCCAAAGGGTGCTGAGAAGATATAGATTGTGCCCGCCTCCCAGGGCCAGGATTTCTCCGCCGATGCCCAGGAGCAGTGACAGCCTGCAGCCCTCACGGTCTGCCCCGATTTCCGCCAGCAGGGGAGGCAGCTCCGCTTCCAGCCGGCCCATCCACGGAACCGGCCTTCTTGCCGCCTTGTGCCAGCAGACCGTCCGGCACCAGTCCAAAAGACGTCCCGTCACGGCAGGGCGCATCCCTCCGTCCCCCTCTCCCTCCTCAGTACAAAGGCATGCCAGGCAGACCGGTGTCTGTCCGCATAAATAGTGCTGCAGCAGGAGAGAGCATCCCCTGCCCTCCCCTTGCCGTCTGTAATAAGTTGTCAGATATTCCATGGAAAAATGTCCTCGACTGTTATCACTTTATAAAGATGTTCACCAGATCGTTAAAGAAAATAAATACCATCAGAACCATAAAGAATACAAGGCCAATAAAATGAACAATACCTTCCTTCTCCGGAGACACCGGCTTTCCCCGGATCACCTCAATCAGCAGAAATACAAGCCGTCCGCCGTCCAGTGCCGGAATCGGCAGCAGATTCAGAATTCCCAGATTTACCGAAAGCATCAGGGTAATGTTCAGCATATTCAGAAGCACGCTTTGCCATCCGTACTCCTTGGATGCTTCATAGGTAGCTCCCACCACGTTCACCGCAATCCCCACCGGGCCTGCCACATCCTTTCTGGACACCTGGCCCCGAAGCAGCATTCCCAGACTCATATAGGTCATCTTCACCGTGTAACGCATCTCATACCAGGCATATTTCAGACATTGCAGCCCCTTGGGCTGTATGAGGTCAGGATTCCTGATGCCCAGAAGATAATAGCCGTATTCCTCGTCATATTGAGGTGTCAGCAACGCGGTATGCCGTTCTCCGTCCCGCTCATACACCACCTCTATGTCCCCTCCCTGGTAAGCCAGCTGCATATACAGGGAAATTTCCCTGAAAAGCTTGACCTTCTCCCCGTTCAGGGATATGATTCTGTCCCCGTCCTGCAGCCCAGCTTCCCAGGCGCCGCTTCCTGCCGTTACCTCGGCGGCTACCGGTTCCTGGATTACGCTCATGTTCGACATAATCAGGGCAATGATAAAGGCCAGAATCATATTGAACAGAGGACCTGCCGCCACCGTAGCAATCCGGGCCCAGACACCTGCCTTCAGGAAGGAACCGGGCCCCGGCTCTCTCATGTCCCCGCCTTCGTCATCTTTATCCGCCACGCCGTCCTCGCCTTCAAACATACAGGCACCGCCGATGGGAAACAGTTTCAGGGAATATTTGGTATTTCCTTTTTTACGGGAGATGATGTTGGGCCCCATGCCCACCGAAAATTCCACCACATGTATGCCATTGGCCTTGGCAATCAGGAAATGTCCGAATTCATGGGCTATGACTACCACGCTGAAAATGACAATAAATAAAATCAATGTTACCATTTACCGCTTCATCCTTCCTGCAATAAATTCATACGTCTCCGCTTCCGCCTCCAGAACAGCCTCCACCCCCGGATCCGGAATCGGCCTGTGGGACTCCATGGCCTCCCCGATCAGCTCCGGGATCTGCAGATATTCTATCTTTCTCTCCAGAAACAGCGCCACTGCCTTTTCATTGGCAGCATTATATACCGTAGGCATACTCCCGCCAAGACGGGCCGCCCGATAGGCCAGCGCCAGCCCCGGAAATGTATCCGTATCCGGCTTTTCAAAAGTCAGACTGCCCAGCTCAAAGAGATCCACCCGCTTGCCGTCCATATATCTCCTGTCCGGATAAAACAGCGCGTATTGGATCGGAAGCTTCATATCGGGCATTCCCAGCTGAGCAATGACAGCACCGTCCACATATTGTACCGCGGAATGAATAATGCTCTGAGGATGCACCACCACCTGGATTCTGTCAAGCCCCACGCCAAACAGCCACTTTGCCTCCATAACCTCCAGCCCCTTATTGACCAGCGTAGCGGAATCTATGGTAATCTTTTGTCCCATAACCCAATTGGGATGCTTCAGGGCATCCTCCACCCGAATCTCCTTCAGCTGCTCCCAGTTCCTGCCCCGAAAGGGTCCGCCGGATGCAGTCAGCAGGATTTTTTCTATTCTGTCTGCAGGCTCTCCGTTCAGGGATTGAAAGATAGCGCTGTGCTCGCTGTCCACCGGCAGAATCCTCACTCCGCACTCCCCTGCCAGCGGCATGATAATGTGCCCGGCAGTCACCAGTGTTTCCTTGTTGGCAAGCGCAATATCTTTACCGGCCCTGATGGCTGCTATAGTGGGTCTGATACCGATCATTCCCACGATTGCCGTCACCAATACCTGACTTTCCGGAAAAACCGCAATTTCCAGCAAACCCTCCATGCCCGCAACGATCTTCACGTCTATATCCCTGACCCGCTGCCGCAGATCCTCGGCAGCCTCCGTAGTCCACATGCACGCCAGCGCAGGGCGAAATTCCCGAATCTGCCGTTCCATTTTTTCCACGTTGCTGCCTGCCGCCAGAGCTGCCACCTGCAGATCGGGATTGGCACGCACCACCTCCAGCGTCTGAGTGCCGATGGAGCCGGTAGAGCCTAATACTGCTATTTTCTTCATAGGTATACCCCTTCCCTACCCCTTTAACAGGAAAACAATCAGGAAATAAGTCAACGGAGCCGTCACGATAACGCTGTCAAAACGATCCATAACCCCTCCATGGCCCGGAATCAGCTTTCCATAATCCTTAATATTCTTATTACGCTTAATGGCAGAGGCCGCCAGATCTCCCGCCATGCTTGTAATACCGCCAAGCCCGCAGATCAGCGCAGTCAGGCAGAGAACCCCTGCCTCCCTCACCCCCAGACAGAGCATGTAGATAACACCGATCAAAGCCGCTCCGGCCACGCCGCCGATACATCCTGCCAGCGTCTTCTTGGGACTGAGCAGAGGGAATACCTTCCTTTTTCCCGCCAGCTTTCCCACGCAGTAGGCACAGGTATCGCATCCCCAGGCGCTGATCAGAATCAGCCATACCAGCAGGATTCCGTCTTTGTGCATCCGGGTCAGTTCAATAAAGGACAGCATCACCGGCGCGTACAGGAAAGAAAAGATTGACGCCATAACGGGTTCCGCCTGAAATTTGGGGAACGTCAGCACATAGACAAACAATTCCCCCAGGAAGAGAAACACAATACAGAACATCATATAAATCATTCTATCTCCCGCCAGCACCTCCATGTCCCGGAGCAGAAGCAGCCCGTAATACAGCGTTATGGCGGCAATTCCCACGATTTCCGGCGCATTGACGCCTTTTTTCCCCCCGTCTCTGACACCCAGCGCCTTAGTAAGCTCCAGGTAGCCGATCAGGGATATGGTATACAGGACTGCCGGCAGCAGCGGCGCCCCCACCCAAAACGACGCAAATGCGATCACAAGCAGCACCGCGCCGCTTATAAGCCTGGTCAAAAACATAGGGTCATTCCTCCTCCACTCTGCCGAATCTTCTGTCTCTATGATTATATGCCTCGACAGCTTTTATCAATTCTTCCTTCGTAAAATCAGGCCAGGGTACAGGGGTAAAATAAAATTCCGTGTATGCCAGCTGCCACAGGAGGAAATTGGAAATCCTCTGCTCTCCGCATGTGCGTATCAGCAGATCCGGATCGGGAATCCCTTCGGTATCCAGAAAGCTGCAGAATTTCCCCTCCGTGATCTCCCCCGGATCCAAATCTCCTCTTTTCACGTCTGCAAGCATCTTCTTGATTCCCCGGAGAATCTCGTCTCTGCCGCCGTAATTGATGGCAATTTGAAAATGCAGGCCGTCGTTTTCTCTTGTGGCTGCCTCCAGCTCCTCAATCCGTGTCCGGATGTCCGCGTCCAGACGGGACTTTTCCCCCAGGACCCGCACGCACATACGGTTCTTTTTCGCAGTCTGCAGACAGGTTTTCATATAATTACGCAAAAGCTTCATCAGTGCGTCCACTTCATCCTTAGGCCTGTTCCAGTTCTCCGTGGAAAAGGCATAGACCGTCAGGTACTGAATTCCCATCTTATAGGCTTCCTCGCAGATGACCTCCACTGTCTTAGCCCCCTGGACATGCCCGTAATTGCGGGGCATTCCCTTTGCCCTGGCCCAGCGCCCGTTTCCGTCCAGTATAATTGCCACATGCCGCGGCATCTTTATATTTTCTCCCATACAATTCCTTTCAGCATTTCAGCTCTGCTCTCGCACAAAGGGGGAGCGGAAACACTTCCACTCCCCCGCATCATTCTTCAGTGTGAGAAAAGTCTGTTATGCAGACTTAGAGTCTCTCCGCAAAACAGCCTCTGCTGTGAGTGGTTAGAAACTCTTCTCACACTACACGGTCAGAATCTCCTTGGACTTGCTCTCCATCAGAGCATCAATGTCCTTGATAAACTTATCGGTCAGCTTCTGCAGCTCTTCCTCCAGCTGCTTGATTTCATCCTCGGAAACCTCAGACTTAGCCAGCTTCTTAAAAGCATCGTTTCCGTCACGGCGGATATTGCGAACCGCCACCTTTCCGTCCTCTGCCTTCTTCTTAATGTCCTTTACCAGATCCTTCCTGCGTTCCTCTGTCAGTTCGGGGAATACAAGACGGATCACGTTGCCGTCATTGGTAGGATGAATGCCAATGTCCGAAACCAGAATCACTTTTTCTATTTCCTTAAGTAACGACTTCTCCCACGGCGCGATCTGAATGATACGCGCCTCGGGCACGGTCACATTCCCCACCTGCTGAATCGGTGTAGGCGTCCCATAATAATCCACCCGCAGCTTATCCAGTACATGAGGATTCGCACGTCCTGCACGAATAGCCGCATAATCTGTCTCAAGGAATTCAAATGCCTTTTTCATCTTATCTTCATACTGCTGTAATCTGGAATCCATATCTATCCTCTCCTTACGCTCTGAAAACTGTTCACGCATACCGATATGCGGCACAGTGCACTAGCTGCAGTTCACCTTAGTGCCGGTAAAGCTGCCCTTCACCGCATTGACAATGCTGTTCTTTTCATTCAGCCCAAACACCCACATCGGCATATGGTTGTCCCTGGCTAATATCGACGCGGTCATGTCCACCACCTGGAGATTCCTTTCGATCACCTCATCAATGGAAACCTCCGCATACTTCCTTGCAGCAGGATTCTTACCCGGGTCATCGTCGTATACACCGTCAATAGACTTCGCCAGCAGGATTACCTCAGCCTCCACCTCAACGGCGCGCAGCACCACACCTGTATCCGTAGAAAAGTAAGGATGTCCTGTCCCGCCTGCAAAAAAGACCACCTGTCCCTGCTCAAAGTACTTGTCGGCTCTGTCCTTCGAAAAAAGCTTTGTAAAGGAGCCGCACTCAAACGGGGTCAGAATACTGGTCTTCATCCCCGCAGAACGAAATATTTCGGACACGTAAATACAGTTCATCACCGTTGCCAGCATACCGATCTGGTCAGCTTTGGTGCGGTCGATGTTCTCACTGCTCCTGCCTCTCCAGAAATTTCCTCCGCCCGTAACGATCCCTACCTGAATACCGTCGTCCACCAGCTGTTTCACCTGCAAGGCAACATCCTTCACCGTCGCCTCGTCAAATCCGGTTTTCTTTTCCCCTGCCAGTGCTTCACCGCTGAGCTTTAACAACATTCTTCGCATATCCCCAACCATGTCCTTTCCGCAGCCCGAACCCGCCTGTAAAAAACTTATTTATCGCTCTGCTTTGTCCGAGGCTTCCGAACGGGTTCAGACTTGTATTCCTCAAAGAAGGAGGTAGGGCTGACGTCAGCGTAGCACTGAGAGCACATACCTTCGATCACTGCACCGTTGTTGATCTGTACGGATTTGGATTTGATATTGCCCATAACGATAGCGGAAGCATCCAGAATGACAGGCCCCTTCACATCAATGTCACCCTTGACCGCACCTGCAACAGCCGCGCTGGTCGCCGTGATATTGCCGATAATAACCGAGCTTGCACCGATCTTGACAGCGCCTTCACTCACGATCTCACCGTTGATCTTTGCGCTCTCCGCATAGATTTCCGCTGCCTTTGAATTGCCGTTTATATGACCCGTAATGTTTAACTTGCCCAATGCGTCGATATTTCCGTTCACCGTTCCGATCACGTCTATAGAGCCCTGTGTGGAAATATCACCCGTAATCGTCATTCCCTCTGTAATGACAGACGTCTCATCCGACACCACCTGATCTCTTTCCAGTTCCATATCACCCATATCCATTTCTTCCTCTTCTCCTTTACTCTCTTCTATTATTATAGTTTCACTCTGCATTTCCTCCTGCGGTGCTTCGGGCTCTACACCGCCTTCGGAATTTTCTCCCATCATTTCCGCCAGCAGCTGCTCCATCTCTCCGTCCGTTTCTGAATCCTCCTGTGAGTCAGGATCTGTCTCCGATGCTGTAAAGCTTTCTGCATTATCCTGCCATGCAGGCAATTCCTCCGGTGTGGTCAGGCCTTCCGCATCGTCCTGCCATGCAGGCAGCTCCTCCGGCGAGGTCAAGCTTTCCGCATCATTCTGCCATGCAGGCAATTCCTCCGGTGTGGTCAGGCCTTCCGCATCATTCTGCCATGCGGGCAATTCCTCCGGTGTGGTCAGGCCTTCCGCATCATTCTGCCATGCAGGCAGCTCCTCCGTTGTGGCCAGACCTTCCGCATCTTCCTGCCATGCAGGCAGCTCCTCCGGTGAAGCAAGCTCCGCCGTACCCTCCTGTACCGCCGTAGACGAAAAATCATATGACGTCTCCGCAGGATTCGAAACCTCCGATTCCATTTCCTCGGTAAATTGAATATCATCAATGTTCTTCAACATCTCATCCAGAGAAATTCCCGATTCATCTGTGGGCTCGTCCGCCTTGTTCTTTCCGTCCTCCGGCATCAATTCATTGACCGCCTGAGACAAATCTTCTTTTAAATCTGAGAAAAAACCCATTGTAAGTAAAACCTCCATTCATTCATTGGTCACCGGCCGTTTCTTCCCGGCGTTGTATATGTTGAACCAGCTCTGTATCTTCTGTAATCGGCAGAATCACCGTGTCGTCCAGAGCCAGAATGTTCTCGATAACAGCAGGAAGCGCCTCCACCGTAGTCGATTTGGCAGCAGAATCGTGCATCAGGATTACCGAGGTCTCAAATCTCTCTATATCCGCAGTGCAGTTCTCCACCAGCGTATCCACCGAAAGCAGCCTGCTTCCGCCGTCCCCCGATGAAATATTCCAGTCAAAGTACCTCACCCCCCGGGTGTCAAGATAATCCGCAAACTCCTGCATATCCACACGGCTGACCGAATTGGAGCTCCCTCCCGGAAAACGGTATACCGTACTTTCCACACCGGTAGCCTCATAAATGTAATTCCTGATCTTCTCATAATCCGCCGCAAAATCCTCCGGCGACTTATAAATCTCGGAATACTTGTGGCTGTACGAGTGCATACCAAGAGTATGCCCTCTGTCAACGATGTCCTGCAGAGACTCTCTGGCCGAGTCACTCTCCTTTCCCAATACGAAAAAGGTAGCTTTTACCTCATATTGATCGAGAATATCCAGAATTTCCTTCGTATACTTGCTGGGGCCGTCGTCAAAGGTCAGGTACACCTTATGAGCGGCGGTGATCTCCTCCGATTCCCCGTTCTCCTCCGTCCGGGCTTCGTCTTCCCCTCCGTCCGCCTTCTGCAGCCGGTCGGCAGACTGCGTGCCCTTCTCCCCGCCAGTCTCTCTATCCTGCGGCAGGGTCAGCTCCTTCCCTTCCAATCTGTGCCCTGCGCTTCCCATCACCGCACTGCCTGTGCCGGTCAGTAGTGCGCTGCCGGTCAGCTCGTCCAGCCTATCCTCCTGCCCGGACACTATATTTGTCAGCGCCTCCACCTGTACGATCAGCTCGTTCAGGGTCTTGTCCATACTTTGTACACGCTCCAACAGGATAAAGCACAATACAATGGGAAGCAGAATAAGCGTCATCCCTGTGAGAATAATGCACCTTTTCAGCATTTGTATACGCTGTCGTCTGGCGGCAGCCGTCCGATTATTGTCGTCCGCCATAATACCATCCATTCTGTTTTCACTTTCAGAGATAAGTATAGCATATTCCCGCTTTTTCGAAAAGCAAAAATTAAAATTTTTATAACTATCCGGTTTTTTCCAGACTCTTGCAGGATTTTTCGGGATATGCTACAATGAACCCGGCGTACAGCCGGAAAGGACTATGATACTTATGAGCTTTGAATTTATCAGAAAACTGCCCACCCCCGCAGAGATCAAAGAACAGTTTCCTCTTCCCGGGGAGCTGGCAAAAATAAAAGAAAAACGGGACGCCGAAATCAGGGACGTACTCACCGGCAGGAGCGATAAGTTCCTGGTCATCATCGGCCCCTGCTCCGCCGACAATGAAACCGCCGTCTGCGACTATGTATCCCGTCTCGCCGGGATCAGCGAAAAGGTCAGTGACCGATTGATCCTGATTCCCAGAATCTATACGAATAAACCCCGCACTACAGGTGAGGGATACAAGGGTATGGTGCACCAGCCGGATCCTGAGGGAAAGCCGGACTTTCTCGCCGGGCTGATTGCCATGCGGAAAATGCACATCCGTGCCATCGCGGAAACGGGACTGACTGCCGCGGACGAAATGCTCTACCCCGAAAACTGGCGTTACCTGTCGGACATTCTCTCATATGTGGCCATCGGCGCGCGCTCCGTGGAGGATCAACAGCACCGCCTGACTGTCAGCGGATTTGACGTGGCGGCAGGCATGAAGAACCCCACCAGCGGAGACCTGTCCGTGATGTTGAACTCCGTCTACGCGGCCCAGCATCCCCATTCTTTCATATACCGGGGCTGGGAGGTCAATACCACAGGCAACGACCTGACCCACACCGTACTGAGAGGAGCCACCAATAAGCACGGCAACAATATTCCCAACTATCACTACGAGGATCTGAACCTGCTGCTTACGATGTATGACAACATGGATCTGAAGAACCCTGCATGTATCATCGATGCCAACCATTCCAATTCCGGCAAGCGGCATGAGCAGCAGGTCAGGATTGTAAAGGAGGTCATGCACAGCCGCAAGCTGAACGCCGACATTCATAAGCTGGTAAAGGGTGTTATGATAGAAAGCTATATTGAAGAGGGCTGCCAAAAAGTAGGCGGCGGCGTTTACGGAAAGTCCATCACCGATCCCTGTCTGGGCTGGGAAGCGTCCGAGAAGCTGATCTACGATATTGCGGAATATGAGTGAGGCCGGCAATGGTATATGAGATTACGGACGCCTCCCGTGTCTTCTCCCTTTTCGACGGCTGGGAGGAAACTATGATATACTCCTGCCTGCAGGGGATTATGGGCAAGCTCTACAGTTCAGAGCTGCTCTACAGTTCTGAACCTCCCGCGTCTGCCATGGCCGTTTTGGGAGATTTTACTTTCTTCGCCGGCCGGGTCAACAGGGAACTGGTCGCCTTCAAACCGGAGGGCTGTAAACAGGATTTCATGATTATGGTGGGACAAAATAAAGACTGGCAGAATGCCATTACGGAATACTATGGTCCAAGAGCCCGGGTGGTTTCCCGCTACGCCTTCAAAAAGGAACCCGGTGCTTTTGACCGAAACGCCCTGGAAGCTGCTGCAGACACCCTGCCTCCTGGCTTCTCCATGGATCTGATCGATGAGCCCCTTTATCATCTGTGCAGATCCCGTGCATGGAGCTTTGACCTGGTCTCACAGTTTCATGACTATGAGGAATACCGCCGTCTGGGTCTGGGCGTGGTGATCCGCAGGGAAAAAGAAATTGTCTCCGGCGCTTCCTCTTATTCCAGATACCGGAACGGTATCGAAATCGAAGTCGATACCAGAGAAGATCACCGGCGGCAAAACCTGGCATATATATGCGGTGCCCGCCTGATTCTGGAATGCCTGAACAGAGGCCTTTACCCCAGCTGGGACGCTCAGAATCCCGGCTCTGCTGCATTGGCCGTAAAACTGGGCTATCACTACAGCCACACTTATACGGCGGTAGAGGTTTCCGATTACTGATTCTTCTATAATGATATAGTGCGAGATTTAAAGATATTTCAGAATATCTTCAGATATCCCAGCAGCAACACCGGATTGACATAACTTTCCAAAAAGCAGCCTGCCGTGACTACGGCCCCTACCACTCCCAGCCAACCCAACTTCTTTATCACAAAGCTCCTTCCCAGAGCTTCTGTGCCATAGCTTCTGGTATAGATTCCCCTGTACAGGTCCTCACACCATCCTAGCATCAGCAGAACGGCCGGAACAAAAAGCAAACACTGGGGAAACATCCCTGCCCCTGCCAGCACCAGCCCCTTCAGCCCATAACGCAGGACAAGGGCTGACACATAGGTTCCCAAAGACATACCGCACCAGGCAGCCGTCCCTACACAGACTGCATATCCAAGATATGTGGTAGCCAAAACAGCCACAATCAGCATTAATAACACTCGTTTCCTTAATACATAATAAAAGAGCGCACTGCTATCTACTGTCATATGCTTCATACCCGATAAGATATATTTATCAAACAGGCCCGTATCCTCCAGAAATGAACTTTTTCCTATGCTTATAGCCAAAATACCGGTCAGTATTCCGACGCAGAACACCGGAAGCAGCTTTCTGCTCCCGGTGGGTATATGCTTTCCTGCGATCTGCACCTTTGCCCCCACCTTTCTCCGGTGCGGCACTCTGCTGGCTATCCGTTCCCTGCAGGAATCCAATTTACATTTATGCCTCGCCGGTTACTCCATCTCTATGCGGCGAGCTTTCCACTTATGTCCCATATGTCCAAAACATTGGCTCCACACGTTACTTCCGGTATCATGCCATAAGGCAGGGCCGGTCTCTCAGGCAAACCGTGCGGCATAAGTCAGTATTCCGCAGATCGTTTTGGAATCCTGAATTCTGCAGTCAAAAATCATCTTCTTCAGCTCTTGCAGATCATATGCTTCCACGTTCAGGTACTCGTCCTCATCCAGATGCTGCTTCCCCGGTCTCAGATCTCCGGCAAGATAAATATCTATTTTCTCATTACAGAAGGCCACTGTGGTGTAAATAGAGTTGATCAGCTCCAGCCTGTCGCAGGTGTAACCTGTCTCCTCCTCCAGCTCTCTCCTGGCAGCAGTCTCCGTAGGCTCCTCCCTCCCGTTCAGACCTCCCGCCGGAATCTCCAGAGTCTCTCTCTCGAGGGCGTTACGGTACTGGCGGACCATCAGCAATTTTCCGTCCTCTCTGACAGCCACCACGGCAGCCGCCCCCTTGTGGTCAATCAAATCCCACTTTGCGGTATTTCCGTTGGGTATCAGCATGGTATCCCGATAATAGTCAATGATAGCCCCTCTGGCCACCAGCTCTCTGTTTAATCTCTTATATTCTTCCATAAAAAGCACCTTTCTCTGCAACACCGCCAATTGGCAGCCTCATTCCTGCAGCAGCTTCTCCACACTTACCAGCTTCACGCAGAGTACAAACAGCTCCGTCGCCATAGCCATCTCCTCCGGTGTAGGAAAGGACGGTGCAATACGGATATTGCTGTCCCGCGGATCCTTTCCATAGGGATAAGTAGCCCCGGCGCCTGTCAGCGTCACACCTGCCTCCTTACATTTTGCGACAATTGCCTTTGCACAGCCTTCCATGGCTTCAAAGGAGATAAAATAGCCGCCGTTAGGTTTTGTCCAGGTTCCTATTTCCAAGCCCCCCAGCTCTCTCTCAAGGGTCTCTTCCACCGCCTCAAACTTAGGACGCATCAACGCCGCATGCTTTCTCATGTGTTCCCTGATCCCGTCAATATTTTTAAAATAGCGGGCGTGGCGGAGCTGATTTATTTTGTCATAGCCGATGGTCTGAATAGTCAGGGACTTCTTAATACATTCCAGGTTTCCCCGGGAAGAGGCAATGGCAGCCACACCTGAGCCGGAAAAGCTGATCTTTGAGGTGGAGGCAAATTCATATACCATATCGGGATTCCCCGCCTTTTCACATTCGCTTAAAATTTCAAGAATTTTATCCTGCCGTTCCTCCTCATCGTAGAGATGATGGACAGCATAAGCGTTATCCCAGAAAATGCGGAAGTCCTTTGCCGCCGGCTTCAGATTGGCAAATCTTCTCACCGTCTCATCGGAGTACGTGTACCCCTGGGGATTGGAATATTTAGGTACACACCAAATCCCCTTAATGCTTCCGTCCTCCGCCACAAGCCTTTCTACCATATCCATATCCGGACCCTGGGGAGTCATGGGCACGGTAATCATCTCGATGCCAAAGTGCTGAGTAATGGCAAAATGTCTGTCATAACCCGGAGCCGGGCACAGGAATTTTACCTGATCCAGCTTACACCAGGGAGTGTTCCCCATGACGCCGTGAATCATGGCACTGGACACCGCGTCGTACATGACATTCAGGCTGGCATTCCCGTATATAATCACGTTTTCCATGGGAACCCCCATAATGTCCGCCATCATCTGTTTGGCTTCATCCAGGCCGTCCAGCACACCGTAGTTGCGCACATCTACCCCGTTCATGTTCTTCATATCGCTCTTTGAGTTGAAGACATCAAAAATATCCATTCCCATATCCAGCTGGGCCACGGAGGGCTTCCCTCTGGACATATCCAGCTTCAGTCCTTTTCCTTTTGCCGCCTCAAAATCACTGTCCAGCTGTTCCTTCAATGACAGCAGTTCTTCTTTACTCAATTCCCGGTATGCTTTCATAATGCCTCCTCATGTTTCTTTATAACCATACCGCCTCTCAGCTAATCCTTTCTTACCGGCATGGATTATTGTATACAATCATACAATTTGCTTGCACTATCATACTACAAGACGCCGGATAGCACAAGAGAGAATTTAAAAAAAGTAAAATATCCCGCTTGGCTTATTGCTCACGGAAATATGGAAAAAGCGTTTGCCCCCTGCCGGGCATACATAAAAGCTGCCGCTTCACGAATATAAATCCGTGAAAGCGGCAGCTTTTCTCTCTTATGAAATTTTCAAGTCCAAACTGTCTGTCCTGGTTACTTTGCGTATTCGATCACGCGGCTTTCGCGGATAACGTTGACCTTGATCTGTCCGGGATATTCCATTTCCGTTTCGATCTTCTTGGAAATATCACGCGCCAACAGAACCATATCGGCATCCGAAATCTGCTCCGGCACAACCATGACACGAACTTCTCGACCTGCCTGAATAGCAAAAGATTTATCTACACCTTTGAAATTGTTTGTTATTTCTTCTAATTGCTTTAATCTGCTAGTATAGGTTTCCAGTGTTTCCCTTCTAGCCCCCGGTCTTGCAGCAGATATTGTATCAGCAGCTTGTACAATACATGCGATCAGGGATGTTGCCTCCACATCACCGTGGTGGGACTCTACTGCGTTGACTACAACAGCATTTTCCTTGTACTTTCTGCACAGCTCCACACCGAGCTGAATGTGGGATCCTTCCATTTCATGATCCACGGACTTTCCGATGTCATGGAGCAGACCGGCGCGCTTTGCCAATCTGACATCCAGCCCCATCTCTGCGGCCAGAAGTCCTGACAACTGTGCAACCTCAATGGAATGCTTCAGTGCATTCTGGCCATAGCTGGTTCTGAATTTCATCTTACCCAGCAGTCTCACGAGCTCAGGATGAATACCATGTACACCGACCTCCAGTGTAGCGGCTTCTCCCTCTTCCTTGATCATGATCTCTACTTCTTTCTGGGCTTTCTCCACCATCTCCTCGATACGGGCAGGGTGGATACGTCCGTCCACAATCAGCTTTTCAAGCGCAATTCTCGCCACCTCACGACGGATGGGGTCAAATCCTGACAGGATCACTGCCTCAGGTGTATCATCAATAATCAGATCCACACCTGTCATGGTCTCCAGGGTACGAATATTACGTCCCTCCCGACCGATGATCCTTCCCTTCATCTCATCGCTTGGAAGCTGTACGACGGAAATAGTAGTCTCAGAGACATGGTCTGCTGCACATCTCTGGATGGCGTTTACTACGTATTCCTTCGCCTTCTTGTCTGCTTCTTCTTTGGCGCGACTCTCCATTTCCTTGATCATCACGGCCGTTTCATGCTTTACTTC
>CANPOY010000053.1 GCA_947575805.1 uncultured Lachnospiraceae bacterium | reverse complement strand
TTTGCCGGTTGTCCTATATTTAACCACTAAAAATTGGGTGAAAATGGCTCTCGCTGTGTCAAATTAGGTTAAACTATATCAGCTTGTCTGGGTATAAGAAAACCCCGGAAAGCCTTGATTTTCCGGGGTTTTTGAGCAATTTTGATACGGCTTGAACAGCTGATTAACGCTTGCTGAACTGAGGCGCACGTCTTGCTGCCTTCAGACCATACTTCTTTCTCTCCTTCATACGGGAGTCTCTGGTGAGGAAGCCGGCCTTCTTCAGCACGGGTCTGTAATCCGCATCTACCTGGAGCAGCGCCCTCGAAATGCCATGTCTGATTGCACCGGCCTGACCGGTATATCCGCCGCCTTTGACGTTTACAAGAACATCGTACTTTTCTGCCGTCTCCGTAAGAGCCAGAGGCTGACGCACGATAACCTTCAGGGTCTCCAGCCCAAAATAATCATCCATGCTTCTCTTATTGATAATAACCTCGCCTTTGCCGGGTACTAAATATACCCTGGCGATTGATTTCTTTCTTCTACCTGTACCGTAGTATTTTTCAGTCTTAGCCATTGATTATTCTCCTCCTATCCTTTAGAATGCCAGCGCTTCAGGCTTCTGAGCAGCATGCTTGTGCTCCGGCCCTGCATATACATAAAGCTTGGTGTACATCTGTCTTCCTAAAGGTCCCTTGGGAAGCATTCCCTTCACCGCCAGTTCAATCACTTCTTCAGGCTTCCTGTTCAGCTTCTCCTTCAGGGTAGTTTCCTTCAAACCACCAATGTAACCGGAATAATGTTTATATATCTTCTGATCCAGCTTCTTACCGGTAACCTTGATTTTCTCCGCATTGACAACGATCACATAATCGCCGGTGTCCAGATGGGGCGTAAAAACAGGCTTATGCTTTCCTCTCAAAATCTTAGCAACCTCAGAAGCAAGGCGGCCAAGCGTCATATCTGTAGCGTCTACCACATACCACTTTCTATCAATGGCAGCAGAACTAGCCGTAAATGTTTTCATGATATTCCCTCCGTATTACTTTTCTTCGACTTTTGTACCGAACCAGTTTCAGCAGCTTCGGATTTTATTTCCAGATTGTTTTCTGTTTTCAGCGCTTCACCGGGGCTTTGGTATCAGCGCATAGAAACACTGTCACACATTTATGTATTATATTATACTGAATTTTCTCTGTCAAGCTTAATTTTGAAAAAACAGGTAATCGAAGGAATCCGCCCTCCTTCTCTCCTCAGCCGGCAAGCAGGAATCCTGCCAGCAGAAAGCCCGGCACATGACTCAGTATTTTTTCTCAGGTATGTTCCTCCTTACAAAAACTCATACTTAATCAGCGTCAATCCCCTGGCCGGGGCGGTAGGCCCCGCCGCCGAACGGTCACAGGCAGCCAGAAGCTCCGCCATGGTTTCCGGATCTCGCTTTCCCTGCCCCACCTCCAGCAGTGTGCCCACTATGATCCTCACCATGTTATAAAGGAAGCCGCTGCCGCAAACCCGTATCACCAGATCGGCGCCCTGCTCCTCCACAAGCAGCAGATACAGGATCCGTACCGTACTTTCTACCTGAGCCCCTGCCTGACAGAAGCTCTTAAAATCATGTTTCCCCTCCAGATAAGCCGCCGCCTCCCGCATTTTCTCCACATCCAGAGGATGATATACAAAATGGGAATACAGCCTTTTCACCGGCATGGGAAACGCTCCCCTGTAAATCCGGTACTCATAGGTCTTTCGGCTTTCACAATGTCTTGGGTGCCAGTCTGCCGGAACCTCTTCGGATTTCTGGATGCGAATGTCCTCCGGCAGTCTCTGGTTCAGGGCATAGGAAATCTTTGAAGAGGCCATGGGACTCTCCGTATCAAAAACGGCCACATTTCCCAGCGCGTGAACTCCCGCATCCGTACGACTGGCTCCGATTACCTCGATCTTTTCCTCGAACAGATCCGACAATGCCCTGTTCAACTCTGCCTCAATGGTATTCCCGTTGTCCTGGATCTGCCAGCCATGATAATTCGTTCCGTCATAGGCCACAGTCAAACGTACTCTCTTCATATTTCCTCTCATCCTCCGCAGGAAGGGCAGACGCTGCCGCTTCCTGAATATCATCCCCGCTGACTTCCGGCTGATTATTTTCCCGTTTAAACATAAGGGAAATATTGCCTGCCGCCACACGCCACCGCGCTTTAGCCTATAGCCGGCAGCTGCAGGCGACCCAGCCAGATACCGACTGTCAGATAGATCAGAATGCACAGATAAGCAATCCTGTCCCTCTTTTGATAGATCAGGGGCTTCATCTTTGTCCTCCCTTCACCTCCCCGGTAACAGCGCGCCTCCATGGCCATGGCCAGGTCATTGGCCCTGCGGAAGGCTGAGATAAACAGCGGCACCAGCAGCGGCACCAGGGCCTTGGCCCGTCTGATGATATTTCCGCTCTCGAAATCAGCCCCTCTGGCAATCTGGGCCTTCATGATCTTATCCGTCTCTTCCATTAAGATAGGAATAAACCGAAGCGCAATGGACATCATCATTGCCACCTCATGCACCGGGACACGAAACACCTTCAAAGGACGAAGCCCCTTCTCCATGCCGTCCGTCAGATTATTGGGCGTGGTCGTCAGGGTCATGACGGAAGATCCCACCACCAGCAGGCTCAGGCGCACAGCCATATTAATTGCCGTCTTTAAGCCCTCCTTCGTGATCGTCACCTTCCACAGGATAACCAACGGTTCTCCCGGGGTCAGAAACAGATTGAACACCACGGTGAGCAGCAGCAGGAACAGAACCGCCCGCATTCCCCTCACCATGAAGCGAAACGGAACATGGGACAGCCTGATCACCAGCATCAGAAACACCGCCGCAATGAGATAGCCTATAAAGTTTTTAAAAAAGAACAGAGAAATGATAAACAGCAAAGTACCCGCCAGCTTAACTCTCGGATCCAGTCTGTGGATCACCGACTCCGTCTGATAATATTGTCCTAACGTAATATCACGTAACATATTGAAGCGCCCTCATAACCACGTCCGCCGCCTCCTCTACGGTAGTTGCGTCCGTATCCACCTGCAGTCCCCTTCTCCGCAGCTCCTGCAGAATATATGTCACCTGAGGAGGCGCAAGGCCCACCTCCTCCAGCTCTTTTCCATGTCTGAAAACCTCTTTCGGCACATCGTCATACATGACCCTTCCCCTGTTCATGACGATAATCCGATCCACATACTCGGCCACATCCTCCATACTGTGAGACACCAGGATAACGGTCATGCCCGTCTTCTTTTGAAGCTCCCGGATCTGCTGCAGAATTTCCTCGCGTCCTTTCGGATCAAGTCCTGCCGTCGGCTCATCCAGCACCAGCACCTCCGGCTTCATGGCCAGTACTCCTGCAATGGCGGCCCGTCTCTTTTGCCCGCCGGAAAGATCAAAGGGCGACTGATAAAACAGCTCGTCAGGCAGTCCCACCTTCCGCAGAGCGTCATAGGCACGAAGCTCCACTTCCTTTTTGTCCAGCCCTAAGTTCTTCGGTCCGAAACAAACATCCGTAAACACATCTGTCTCAAACAACTGATGCTCCGGATACTGGAAGACCAGCCCCACCTTGCTCCGCAGCTTCTTCCTGTCATAGTCCCTGTCATAAATATCCTCACCGTTAAAATAAATGCTGCCGGAGGATGCCTTCAACAGCCCGTTCAGGTGCTGTACCAGCGTGGACTTTCCGGAACCGGTATGCCCTATAATCCCGATAAACTGCCCGTCCGGTATCTGCAGGCATATATCGTCCAGTGCTCTGACTGCCAGGGGCGTATCACCGCCGTATATATAATTAACATGATCTAAAATAATTGACATGATACCTTCTCCGTCTGTGCCATGCTATACGTTCTCCGTACGCAGCAGCGCTTCCGCCAGCTCTTTTGCCGTCAGGATTCCGTCCGGCAGCCCGACTCCTCTTTTTTGCAGCTCATAAGCCAATAGTGTCACCTGCGGCACATCCAGCCGCAGCTCCTTCAGCTCCTCCACCCTGGAAAAAATCTCTCTTGGCGTGCCTTCCATGGCAATCCTGCCCTTATCCATCACGAAGACCCTGTCGGCATGAATGATCTCCTCCATATAATGGGTGATCAGAATAACGGTCATACCCTCCACGTCGTTGAGTGCCCGCACCGCCCGGATAACCTCCTTGCGGCCTCTCGGATCCAACATTGCCGTGGGCTCATCCAACACAATACATTTCGGGTGCATGGCAAGCACACCGGCAATGGACACTCTCTGTTTCTGTCCCCCGGAAAGCTTATTGGGAGAGTGCTTGCGAAACTCATACATACCCACGATCTTCAGGCTTTCTTCCACCCGCTCCCAGATCTCTTTTGTGGGGATACCAATGTTTTCGGGGCCAAAGCCCACATCCTCCTCCACCACCTGGCCGATAATCTGATTATCGGGATTTTGAAAAACCATGCCGGCAGTCTGCCGGATATGCCACAGCTTATCTTCCTCGGAGGTGTCCATACCGTCCACCCACACTGTTCCCTCCGTTGGGTACAAAATGGCGTTAATATGCTTGGCGAGTGTGGATTTCCCGGAACCGTTATGCCCCAGGACAGCAATAAATTCTCCCTGCTTAATGTCAAGGCTCACATGATCCACCGCTGTGGTAAGCCCCTCCACGTTTCCGTCCTCGTCCCGCCGGATATATTCAAATGTCACGTCTTTTGCCTTGATAATACCCATGATCGCATTCTTTTCCTTTACATTCCGACTGCTTTTGCCGCGCTCATTTATTATAGTAAAACTTTTCCCAAATTACAAGAATATGTTCATCAAAAAACCATTCTCAATCTGTATATTTCATGATATATTGTAAGTACCTGTAATAATTCGGAAGATGCAGGAAAAGGAAAACGAAACGAGGAAACCATGGACAGATCTAAAATTATCAAAGCAGTGATACTTCTTGCCGTCATTACTATTTTCGCCAGCGGGTGTTTAAGGATACTCCAGAGAAATTCCATGAGCCTGGCAGAATATGAAAAATTAAACAAAGTCGAAAGCGAAGACACGGATGACAGCAGTGTCCCTCCGGAATCGTCCGATGAGACCGGCGAGGATGACTCGGTGGCAGCCGATCAGACCGGCGAGGATGAAAGCCTGCAGGATCCTGCTGAAACCATTACACCTGTTTCACTTCTTACCGGAGCCTCTTTAAACGGCAGCTCCCAGTCTGAGGACAGGTTTACCTATGAAGAGGGCTTTTATTATGAGCCAATATCCGACCAGCTTCGACGCTATATAACCGGCATTTCCTATCCGGGAACGCAGCAGCCGTCGGGTACTGCGGATTCCGGCGGAGACACATCCGATACAGCTTCCTCTGCCTCCGCCAAAATCACTTTGGACGAGCTGCGCTATGTGCATATTCTGCACTACGATTTTGACGGCAATCCTGCGGAAGGCGAGCTGATCTGCAACGAATTTATCGCCGGGGATCTGGTGGAGATATTTTACGAGCTTTACTGCAATGAATACCGGCTGGAAAAGGTCCTTTTGATCGACGAATACGACGGTGACGACGTATCCTCCATGGAGGATAACAATACCTCCTGTTTTAACTACCGCCCTGTGGCCGGCAGCTCCAGTCTTTCCAGACACGCTTACGGACTTGCCATTGACATCAATCCTCTTTACAACCCTTATATTACCTACGGCAAGGACGGCACTATGAATGTCTCCCCCGCCTCCGGTACAGACTATGCGGACCGCACCTTAAGCTTCCCGTACAAGATTGACGAAGACGATCTGTGTTACAAGCTGTTTATCCAGCACGGCTTTACCTGGGGAGGCAGCTGGAACCACTCCAAGGACTACCAGCATTTCCAGAAATCAAAACCTTAGAACCTCTGCTCCAATCCGTGCAAAAAAAGAAACTTTCCGGATATATAAGACAAACAAGGGGCTTCGCATCATGATTTAGATCATGAAAGCGAAAACCCCTTTAACATCAATCCTTAAATGACAGAAACCGAGCTTATACCATCTCCAGAACGACTTCCATTGCAGCATCACCCTTACGAGGCCCGATCTTAACGATTCTGGTATAACCGCCCTTACGATCGGCATATTTAGGTGCATACTCGTCAAACAGCTTTGCAGCCAGATCAACCTTCTTGGTATTTCTCTTTCTTCCTGCCGCCTCCTTGGGAACAGATACAACAGGGTTAAGAACCTTCATGATCTGACGTCTTGCATGGACACGGCCGGGCAGATCCTTTTTAATCTCCTTCTCTACGGTCTCATACTTCGTTACCTTCTTGCCGTCCACTACTTCCTTCACGCGCTTTCCGTCCTTATCCTTCTCGGGAACCTTAACGGAAACCTTTACCATCTCATAGTTGTCCTTTTCCTTCACTGCCAGAGCAACAAGCCCTTCCGCAATCTTTCTTACTTCCTTGGCTCTTGCCTCGGTAGTAACAATCCTGCCGTGGTTCAGCAGCGCTGTAACCTGATTCCTCAGTAATGCTTTTCTCTGGGAAGATGTTCTGCCCAGCTTTCTATACTTTGCCATGATCTTATTTTCCTTTCTCTTTTCATGGTACATCCGGCCACGCGCTTTGGTCTTACTTACCGGATGCCTGGCTCTGCCATGCAGAGTTAACCGCAGACACACCCTTTGGATTTACTGTCTGCAGCATACCTTACTCCTCTGAAGGATTTAACTGGAGCCCCAGCTCCTTCAGCTTTGCAAGTACCTCCTCCAGGGATTTCCGGCCCAGATTTCGAACCTTCATCATATCCTCCGAGGTCTTGTTGCACAGTTCTTCCACCGTATTGATGCCGGCTCTCTTCAGACAGTTATAGGAACGAACGGAAAGCTCCAGCTCGTCAATGCTCATTTCGAGAACCTTCTCCTTTTCATCGTCCTCTTTCTCCACCATAACCTCTGCGGTCTTGGCATTCTCGGAAAGATCGATAAAAAGGCTCAAATGCTCGCTTAAAACCTTTGCCGCCAGACTGACTGCCTCATCAGGCGCCAGCGTGCCGTTAGTATATACATCCAGCGTCAGCTTATCATAATCGGTAATCTGTCCTACACGAGTATTGGTAACGGACATGTTGACCCGCTCCACAGGTGTATAGATAGAATCAATAGCAATGACGCCGATAGGCAGCTCCTCGTGCTTGTTTTTGTCGGCGCTCACATAACCACGCCCTCTGGTAATTGTCAGTTCCATGTACAGCTTGGTATCCTTGCCGCTTAAAGTGGCGATTACCAGATCAGGATTTAGGATCTCAATATCCTGATCCACCTGAATGTCGGAAGCGTGTACCACTCCTTCGCCCTCAAACTCAATGTAAGCAGTTTTGGCTTCGTTTGTCTCGCTGTTATTCTTGATGGCAAGGCTCTTTATGTTCATGATGATTTCCGTCACGTCTTCCTTTACACCGGGAATAGAGCTGAACTCATGCAGCACACCTTCGATCTTTATCTGGCTGACTGCAGCTCCGGGCAGGGAGGAAAGCATGATCCTTCTCAAAGAGTTGCCTAGAGTGATCCCATAGCCCCTCTCCAAAGGCTCAACAATGAATTTGCCGTACTTCTTGTCTTCTGAAATCTCAGCAACCTCAATATTTGGTCTCTCAAAATCAAACACTGCAAATACCCTCCTTTGGGATTGTTTGTGAGCAGGGCTTACTTGGAGTACAACTCGACAATAAGCATTTCATCTACAGGCACATCGATCATTTCCCTGGTAGGAAGGTTCTTAATGGTTCCCTTGAAATTGTCAAGGTCAACGTCCATCCACTCGGGAACAAGCCTGCCGCCGGTCACCTCGGCAATATCCTTATATCTCTGCATTGTCCTTGCACTCTCTTTGATTTCTATTACATCACCGGCTTTGATCAGATAGGAAGGGACGTTCACCACCTTGCCGTTTACAAGTACGTGCTTATGGCCGACGATCTGTCTTGCCTCTCTTCTGGTTCTCGCAAAACACATCCTGAATATCACGCTGTCAAGCCTGCGCTCCAGCATGATCATCAGGTTCTCACCGGTCATTCCCTGCATACTGTCAGCCTTCTCATAATAATTTCTGAAAGGCTTCTCCAGAACGCCGTAGATGAACTTTGCCTTCTGCTTCTCACGAAGCTGCATGCCATACTCGCTGACCTTCTTGCCTGCTCTTGTGTTCTGTCTGTTGGACTTCTTATCATAGCCCAGATAAGAAGGCTCAAGACCGAGGGAACGACATCTTTTTAATACTGGTGTGCGATTTACTGCCATTATATTTTCTCCTTTTCTTATCGTTTACAATGCCGTATCGGCACCTTCCTCCGACTTACTTTTACTACTTTTCCTGGCAAACAAATTTCCAGGAAAACCGGTTTGCCTTGCAGTCAACTTTCACCTCCGGGAAGAGCGGCTCGCGAGAAACGTTCTTCGAGGTGAATAGGCTTTGCTTATGCAAAACCGCAGAAAACCTTAGCTTGCGTACTGTACGGGCTTAGGTTTTCTATTCGCCTTTAGACACGGCGCCTCTTAGGCGGACGACAGCCATTGTGAGGAACGGGTGTCACGTCACGGATACTGATTACCTCAAGGCCACAAGCGGAGAGCGCTCTGATTGCTGCCTCACGCCCTGAACCGGGCCCCTTTACAAATACGTCTACGGATTTCAGTCCATGTACCAAAGCAGCTTTAGTAGCTGTCTCTGCTGCCATCTGTGCAGCATACGGAGTAGATTTCCTTGAACCTCTGAATCCCAGACCACCGGCACTTGCCCAGCTGAGCGCATTTCCCTCGCTGTCAGTCAGTGTAACAATCGTGTTGTTAAAAGAAGACTGAATATGTGCCTGTCCGCGTTCAACGTTTTTCTTAACGCGCTTTTTAGTTACCTTTTTTGCAACCTGCTTCGCCATTTTAAACTAACCTACTTTCTCAAATAAATGAATAGTTACTTGTGGACTCCTTAGTTACTTTTTCTTGTTTGCCACTGTACGCTTGGGTCCCTTGCGGGTTCTTGCGTTGTTCTTGGTATTCTGACCGCGAACAGGCAGACCCTTACGGTGACGGATACCACGGTAACAGCCGATCTCCTGAAGTCTCTTGATGTTCAAGGCAACCTCACGTCTTAAGTCACCTTCCACCATGACGTTCAGCTTTTCAAGGACTTCGCTGATCTTCTTTACTTCGTCATCGGTCACGTCCCTGACCCTGGTATCAGGATTTACGCCTGCTTCCGCCAAAATCTTGTTGGAAGTAGCTCTACCGATTCCATATACATAGGTCAGTCCGATCTCAATTCGTTTTTCTCTTGGTAAGTCTACACCTGCGATACGAGCCATTTACATTTCCTCCATTTTTCGTTACTAATTGATTGGGGCTTTCACCCAATCGGACGCATACTCACTATCCGATCTTTCCACAACACTTACACCTTCGCAGGAAAAAACCGTGTGTTTTTCCGACGATACTTGGAAATTCTTAGATTAGGTTCTGCCTAATCTTAAAATTTCTTTTCGTTGTGGTATCAAGAAGTAATCTCCCGCAAGCTCTGTTCCAGATCTATGATAACCGCTGTTTGCGCTTAAGCATCTGCAGCGATTCAGCCGCACATATGAACCAGACAAGAACTCACTTAACCTGCTTCGGATCCCTGCGGATCTGCAGCAGGCGGTGATTATCCCTGTCTCTGCTTGTGTTTCGGATTCTCACAGATAATTCTGATGCGTCCTTTTCTCTTGATGACTTTGCACTTTTCGCAAATCGGTTTTACTGATGATCTAACCTTCATCTCAAACCCTCCTTTCAAAAAAGACCGTTTTCTATTATACCATGAGGGTCGCCGCTTGACAACCCCCATGTTAATTTTTTTCTGGGGTAAGACTGATTTTATTTATCTCTCCAGATAATACGTCCCTTGCTCAAATCGTAAGGCGACAGTTCCAACGTAACCTTGTCGCCGGGCAGGATACGGATGAAATTCTGGCGCAGTTTGCCGCTGATATGGGCCAGCACGCGGTGTCCGTTCTCCAGCTCAACCTGAAACATGGTATTGGGCAGCTTTTCTACAACTGTTCCCTCAATCTCGATTACATCACTCTTTGACATATATTTCCTCCACTATTTTTGTTTGCTTTATAGCGTATCTGATCTCTTCCGGTCTGACTGCCCCGCCTGCTGAAAGCTTCGCCATCAGTTCCCTGTCCACTTCCGCTTTCATGGGCTGAATGTGCTTCCTGCGCTTTTTCTTGGGTCTGTCCGGCGGTTTTAACCGTCCGTCCGATAAATATACGAAGTCCCCCTCTTCCGCCACGATCACATAAAGGACTCCCCTGTCATGTCCGGCCAGGGAGACCGCAAATCGTCCTGTCATATTCCCTCCTTTAATAGAGAGTCAAAATTTCCGGCTCACCGTCCTCCGTGATCAGGATCGTGTTCTCATAGTGGGCGGAAAGCGAACCGTCCTCCGTCACTACCGTCCAATCGTCGTCCAGCCACTCCACATCTCCGCGTCCCATGTTAATCATGGGTTCAACGGCAAGCGTCATTCCCGGACGGATCCTGGGACCTTTCCTGATCTGCGCAAAATTGGGTATCTGCGGGTCCTCATGAAGCTTTGTGCCAACACCGTGACCTACCAGATCCCGAACAATGCCATAGCCATAAGGCTTCACATAGGCAGCAATAGCGTTGGAAATACTGTACAGATGGTTTCCGGCCTTTGCCTCCTTTATTCCCTCGAAAAAGCTCTGCTTCGTCACTTCAATCAACTGTCTGGCCTCGGCGCTGATCTCACCTACTCCATGGGTTCTTGCGGCGTCAGAATGATATCCCTTATAGATCATCCCTGCGTCCAGGCTCACGATGTCGCCTTCCTGCAGGATACGGTGCTTGTTTGGAATGCCATGTACCACCTCGTCGTTGACCGACACACAGATACTTGCCGGATAGCCATTATAATGAAGAAAATTCGGTATACCTTCCAGCTTACGAATCAACTGATCTCCGAAAATGTCAATGTCCTTTGTAGAAATTCCGGGCCTGATAAACCCTTCCAGCTCCTGATGCACCAACGCCAGCCGTCTGCAGGATTCCCGTATTAATTTTATCTGTTCTTCCTTCTTAATAATGATTGCCATGGAATTTACCCCAATATATCTGTTATGGAGGCAAATACATCCTTCATATCCAAAGTTCCGTCTACAGTCTTCAGGATACCCCTTGCCGTGTAAAAATCAATCAGGGGCTGAGTCTGTTCATGGTACACCTTCAGCCGGTTCGAAACGGTCTCCGGCTTATCATCGTCCCGAAGCACCAGCTCACTTCCGCAGGTATCGCAGACATCTTCCTTTTTCGGGGGAATATGCTCTACATGATAAGTCGCACCGCACTTTAAGCATGCGCGCCTGCCCGACATTCTCCTGACAATATTTTCATCCGGCACGTCTACATTGACAGCAAAATCAATCTTCTCCCCCAGCTTGTTCAAAGCCTCCTCCAGTACCTCTGCCTGAGGAATAGTTCTGGGGAAACCGTCCAGGACATATCCCTTTCCGCAGTCCTCCTGCGCCACTCTGTCCAGCAGGATTTTCACCGTCAGCTCATCGGGCACCAAAAGCCCCTGGTCCATATATTTCTTTGCTTCCATTCCAAGCTCAGTGCCGTTCTTGATATTTGCCCTGAAAATATCGCCTGTGGAAACATGGGGAATACCGTACTTCTCTGCAATCATTTTTGCCTGTGTGCCTTTTCCCGCGCCGGGCGCGCCTAACATAATAATTTTCATTTTAACCTCCGTTCCATTCGATCCGTTCCAGACTGTTGCAAAAATCGCGCAGGGGTAACCCTGCGCGACTCCAGGAAGCGCCGCTTCCCCAAACCTACTTCTCCAAAAATCCCTTGTAATTGCGTACCAGCATCTGTGATTCCACCTGCTTCATGGTTTCCAGCACAACGCTGACAATAATAATCAGGCTGGTACCGCCAAAGGACACATTCGCATTAAACACACCGCTGAAGATATAAGGAAGGACTGCCACAACAGTCAAACCGATCGCGCCGATTAACACAATATAGTTGAGTACCTTGTTCAGGTAATCGCTGGTGGGCTTTCCGGGTCTGATACCCGGGATAAAGCCGCCCTGCTTCTTCATGTTGTCGGCAACCATCAGCGGATTAAACGTGATGGACGTATAGAAATATGCAAAGAAAACAATCAAGGCGATATACACCAGCAGTCCGATGGAATACTTGAGCTGCTTCGGATTACACCAGTAAGTCGAATTCAGGTATTTCAGGATCTCACTCCACACGCCCGTTCCGTTATATCCCGCAAAAGAAGAGATAATAAGAGGAAGCTGCAGAAGAGACTGTGCAAAAATGACGGGAATAACACCTGCCGTATTTACCTTCAGCGGGATGTTGGAAGTCTGTCCTCCCACCATCTTCCTGCCCTGTACCTTATTTGCATACTGCACGGGAATCTTCCGTGTACCGTCATTGAGGATGATAACCAGAACTACCATAGCAACAATAACGGCAATGATAATCGCTGCCGCCAGAATCGCCGTCGCCGGTGCTTTCCCAAAAACAAACTGGTCGAACAATGTCTTCAGATCTTCAGGCAGTCTGGAAATAATATTGATGACCAGGACAATAGAGATACCGTTTCCGATCCCTTTTTCGGTAATCCTCTCGCCGACCCACATCAGAAACGCACTGCCCGCAGTAAGCGCCGCCACAGAACAGATAATGCTTAATGCCTTGAACCAGCCGTTCATGGTATTGTAGCCTTCCAGGTAGCCCTGATGTCCAAAACTGATTGCCATGGCTGTAGACTGGATAATTGCAAGCGCTACCGTGACGTATCTTGTAATGGAGACGATTTTCTTTCTTCCGTCCTCGCCGTCACGCTGCATCTCCTCCAGCTTCGGGATAGCGATGGTAAGCAGCTGCATAATGATGGAAGACGTAATATACGGGGTAATATTCAGAGCAAGGATTGACATGCTGCTGAAGGAACCGCCCGTGATCGCATCAAAGAAACCGAACGCACCGTTGGATTGGTCCGAGAACCAATGGCGGAAAACATCCCCGTCTACCCCGGGCACAGGCAGCTGTGATCCGATACGGATCACAACCAGCATGGCAAAGGTAAACAGGATCTTTTGTCTGAGCTCCTTAATTTTGAATGCGTTTTTCAGCGTTGTAAACATTAAATCACCTCTGCCGTTCCACCAAGAGCCTCAATCTTTGCTTTTGCGGATTCACTAAATGCGTTTACCTTGACATTGAGCTTTTTGGTAAGTTCTCCGTTTCCGAGTATCTTAATGCCATCTCTGGGATTCTTAACTACGCCAGCCTCAACCAATGTATTTACATCTACCGTCGCGCCATCCTCAAAACGCTCAAGGGCGCTCAGGGTGATCGCAACGATCTCCTTTGTGTTCCTATTGGTAAAGCCTCTCTTGGGGATGCGTCTGTACAGCGGCATCTGTCCGCCTTCAAAACCGATCCTGGGAGCTCCGGAACGGGCTTTCTGACCCTTATGCCCCTTACCTGCGGTCTTACCATTTCCTGAACCGTGCCCACGGCCCCTTCTGAAATCGTTGTGCTTGGAACCTTCAGCGGGTCTCAAATTGGATAATTCCATTTCTAACACCTCCTTCGACTTATACTTCTTCTACTTTCAGTAAATGACCAACCAGACGAATCTGTCCCTTTGTCGCGTCATTGTCAGGCAGTACAACGGAACTGCCGATCTTGCGCAGACCCATGGATTTGACGATTTCCCTGTTCTTCGGCACAGCGCCAATAGTGGATTTCACCAAAGTGATCTTCAACTTCTTATCTGCCATAATTAGCCTCCATTTCTTTACGCCATGATCTCTTCAACAGACTTGCCACGGCTCTTCGCCACCTCTTCAGGGCTCTTCAGCTGGCTTAATCCTGTGATCGTCGCAAGGACAACATTCTGCTTGTTGTTAGAGCCCAGGGACTTGGTACGGATATTCTTGATGCCTGCAAGCTCGCAGACCACACGGGCAGGACCGCCGGCGATGATACCTGTACCATCGGGAGCCTTTTTCAGCAAAACATTTGCAGAACCGTATTTGCCGACATAGTCATGGGTGATGGAATTGTTCTGATCCAGCGCAACCGTAACGATATGCTTCATCGCATCTTCCTTCCCCTTACGGATTGCCTCCGGAATTTCAACTGCCTTTCCCAGACCCGCGCCTACATGGCCATTGCCGTCGCCGACTACGACCAGGGCTGTAAAGCGCATATTACGTCCACCCTTGACGGTTTTTGCCACACGCTTGATGGTAACGACCTTATCATTCAACTCTAACTGGCTTGCATCTATGACTGTGTGTTTCATGATGTATTCCTTCCTCTTCCTTTCCTAGAATTCCAGACCAGCTTCTCTGGCTGCATCGGCTAACGCCGCGACCTTGCCATGATATATAAAGCCGCCTCTGTCAAAAACAACCTCCTTGATACCTTTCTCAATTGCTCTCTTGGCAATGACGGTTCCCAGGTATGCTGCCGCATCAACGTTATTGGTCTTCTCCAGCTCGTCCCTGACGGATTTCTCCACCGTGGAAGCGGATGCTAATGTATTCCCAACAGTATCATCGATAATTTGAGCATACATATGATTATTGCTTCTGAACACTGCCAGACGAGGTCTCTCTGCAGTGCCACTGAAGCGGTTACGAATTCTCATGTGCTTTTTCACACGTACTTCTTTTCTTGATTTCTTGTTAACCATCTTCATACTCTCCTTATCTGCTATTTCTTACCGGTCTTACCAACTTTACGTCTGATCGTCTCATCAGCATACTTAATGCCCTTGCCCTTGTAAGGCTCAGGTCTCCTCTTGTCTCTGATGTCAGCTGCAAATTGACCAACCTTTTCTTTATCGATACCCTTGACGATAATGACATTCTGATCCTGCACAACAGTCTCGATCCCTTCGGGATCCTCCATTTCCACCGGATGGGAATAGCCCAGATTCAGGGTCAGCTTCTTGCCGCTCTTGGCTGCTCTGTAACCGACACCGTTTACCTCCAGCTTCTTCTCGAATCCGTCAGTAACACCGACTACCATGTTGTGGATCAGAGTTCTGGTCAGGCCGTGAAGGGATTTCATTTTCTTTAAATCATTGGGTCTGCTTACCAGTATCTCAGCGCCCTCAACCTTAATCTCCATCTCGGCAGGTAATACTCTCTCGAGAGTACCCTTGGGACCCTTAACGGTCACCTTATTATTTTCTGCAACCTCCACGGTAACACCTGCGGGGATCGCGATTGGCATTCTACCTATACGTGACATGCCCGTACCTCCTATAATATTATTAGAACCATTACTGCTCAAACTTTGTTCCGAAGAATCGTTTTGTCCCTTAAAACCCTAGAAAATCTTTTCGTCCTTACCAGACAAAGGCAAGCACTTCTCCGCCGACTTTCAGCTCCCTTGCCTTCTTATCGGTGATAACACCCTGATTGGTGGAAAGAATCGCAATGCCCAGACCACCCAGAACCTTGGGAAGTTCATCCTTATTCGCGTATACACGAAGACCGGGCTTGGAAATTCTCTTGATGCCGGAGATAATCTTTTCATTCTTATCCGCACCATACTTTAAAGTGATATGAATCGTCTTAAAACTGCCGTCCTCGGTTACATTATATTTGCTTATATATCCCTCATCCAGAAGTATCTGTGCAATGGACATCTTCATTTTGGAAGCGGGCACGTCAACTGTATCGTGCTTTGCAGTATTTGCGTTACGGATTCTTGTAAGCATATCTGCGATAGGATCACTCATTGTCATTTTGTGACTTCCTCCTTATACTCCTATTCTCTTTTCACTCGCGCTTGATTTTTCTGCTCCCTACCAGCTTGCTTTCTTCACGCCGGGAATCTCACCCTTATATGCCAGTTCGCGGAAGCAAACTCTGCAAATGCCGTACTTTCTCAAGTAAGCGTGGGGACGGCCACAAATCTTGCAACGTGTATAAGCCTGTGTGGAAAACTTAGGCTTACGCTGCTGCTTAATCTTTAATGATGTTTTAGCCATGAAAATTTACCTCCTTATTGTTTTGCGAAAGGCATATTGAACAGCGTCAACAGCTCTCTGGCTTCCTCGTCCGTCTTTGCCGTGGTGACAAAAATGACGTCCATACCTCTGGTCTTGTCTATCTTATCATACTCAATCTCAGGGAAAATGTACTGTTCCTTGATACCAAGCGCATAGTTCCCTCTGCCGTCAAAAGCATTGGGATTGACACCCCTGAAGTCACGCACGCGGGGCAGCGCAAGGTTCACAAGCCGATCCAGGAACTCATACATTTTCTCGCCGCGCAGCGTGGTCTTACAGCCAATGTCCATGCCTTCACGGATCTTGAAGTTGGCAATAGAATTCTTCGCCTTGGTCAGAACCGCCTTCTGTCCGGTAATGGTCTCCATATCGGATACTGCATTCTCCAGGATCTTGGCATTATCCTTCGCCTCGCCGACACCCATATTGACAACGATCTTTACAAGCTTGGGAACTTCCATACTGTTCTTATATCCAAACTTCTTCGTCATAGCATCTACGATTTCGTCGTAGTACAAATCTTTTAATCTAGCCACTTTGTGTTCCTCCTTCCTATTGATCAGTCAATCACTTCGCCGGTTGCCTTAGCGAAACGAACCTTCTTGCCGCCCTCTGTCCTGAAGCCGACTCTGGTCGCCTTGCCCTTATGGACCAGCATAACATTTGAAATATCAATAGGAGCTTCCTTCTTAACAATACCGCCTTCAGGATTCGCCTGGGAAGGCTTTGTATGCCTGGTGACCATGTTTACACCTTCAACAACCACCCTATGCTTCTTTGCATCTACGGAGAGTACTTTCCCCTCCAGGCCGGTTAATGCGCCGTTTGCGCCTTCCTTTGCCTTACTGTCCTTACCGGCAATCACCTTTACGGTATCACCCTTTTTAATCTTCATCATTGACATAACGGCACCTCCTTATAATACTTCGGGAGCCAGAGATACAATCTTCATGAACTGTTTTTCACGAAGCTCTCTTGCCACCGGCCCAAAAATACGGGTTCCTCTGGGCGTCTTGTCATCCTTGATAATCACTGCTGCATTCTCATCGAACTTGATATAAGATCCATCCTTGCGGCGCGCCCCCTGTACGGTACGCACTACAACAGCTTTAACAACGTCACCCTTCTTTACAACTCCGCCGGGTGTTGCATCTTTAACGGAAGCAACAATCACATCGCCAATATGCGCATATCTTCTTGTAGAGCCGCCCATAACGCGGATGCAGAGCAGTTCTTTTGCACCGGTGTTATCAGCAACCTTCAGTCTTGTTTCCTGCTGAACCATGATTTTCCTCCTTTGCCGCACCTACGGCTTTCATTACTTCGCTCTTTCCACGACCTCTACGAGTCTCCATCTCTTATCCTTGGACAGAGGCCTGGTCTCCATGACCTTAACGGTGTCGCCGATATTACACGTATTCTCCTCGTCATGCGCCTTCAGCTTATAGGTCCTCTTAACGACCTTCTTATAAAGGGGATGCTTTACATGCTCTTCTATCGCCACAACGATCGTCTTATCCATCTTATTGCTGGTTACCTTACCGGTACGCACTTTTCTCAAATTTCTTTCTTCCACGACTTTACTCCTTTCCTTTCCGCCAGGCAATTCGCCTAAGGCATATGTCCGCCCAAGGCATATGTCCGCCTTTACGCCCTTGCCTTCTCGGTGATCACTGTGTTAATACGGGCAATATTTTTCCTGACATCCTTGATCCTCGCCGTATTATCCAGCTGATTGGTTGCGTTCTGGAATCTTAAATTGAAAAGCTCTTTTTTTGCAGCGACAAGCTCTGACTGAAGTTCCTCAACGGACTTGTTCTTTAATTCTTCTACAAACTTACTGGATTTCATTATTCTACACCGCCTTCCAAATCTGCCTTAGAAACGATTTTACACTTGC
>CANPOY010000052.1 GCA_947575805.1 uncultured Lachnospiraceae bacterium | reverse complement strand
GGTATACTGCAGCGCCTTCTTGAGTTCAACTATGCATTCTTCTGCACTGATCTCTTGCTTATGAAGCCTGCACAGGCACTCCATATGCTTCAGTTCCTGTCTGTTAGCCGGAATTTCTTCGTCAAGTGCTTCTTTCATCTGCTGCAGCAGCCGATGGACTTTTTCCGTCTCCCGGTTATTCAATGCGTCTTTCGCGCTGCGGTACATGTTTATTACTTCGTGCCGTTCCGTGACAACGCTTTCCCTTTTGCACTCCGGCGACAGCCCCAGCCTGCAGAACAGCTCCCTCCAGATAGCCCGCTGGGTCTTCATCTTATTGTTCTCCAGGCGCCTGAGGGTCTTCTCGCTGCAGATACCCTGGCAGAGTTCCTGCACTGACATGCCTAGCATCCTGCGGCGCCTGCGCACCACGTCGCCGATGCGGTAGTTCTGGGTCTGGCTGTACAGGTAACAGCAGTTCTCCATATGCTCCGATACGCCACACTCCCGATACAGCCCCGTCAGAACCTCCCGCCATTGCCTGATCTGACCGGTCAGCAGTGCCAGGCTCTCCGCATCGTCCGGCATTCCCATAGCCGCCATGTCCTCCACGCTGTATGCTGCCGCTTCCGCCATACTTTGCTGCTGCGCCGTCTTCTGCCTGAGCCTGTCCCATGCCAGTTCGAAAGATGCCGTGGCACGCTCCCCTGATTCAGCCAGAGAAAGGCCTGCAAGCATGACCAGGATCCTCTCCATAAGCTCCAGCAGTTCGCACAGCCAGTACATCCGCATGCAGGAGCGCAGATCCTCCACGGCTTCCGCGCATATCTGCAGGAGCCGGCGGCAGACGGCGGCAGACGGTTCCGGCTGCGCTTTCAGCTGTTCCAGGCACAGGTAGTACGCTGCCTTGGGGCATATTTTGGCGCGGCTGTAGACATCCTTGGAAGAGGCGCGCACTGCCTCCAGCAGCTTCTCCATGGCCCGGACGGCATAAGGGTCAGAGGCTTCTCCCCCGGCCACAGGTCCCGCGTCCCCGCCGCAACGGATGTATTCCGCCAGCAGGTTCCACTCCTGCATGGCAAGCAGGCTCCCGCACCATTTCCCCAAAGCAATGTCAGGCACAGTGCAGGAAAGGGCCTCTCCGAAGATTTCCCGCAGTTCTTCTTCGGAAGCGCCCCGGTACTGCATCAGCTGCGCTCTCATGGTCAGGCAAAGCTGCCTGAGGACAACATTTTCTTCCGTATCCTCCTGTTCCAGAAGCTGCAGCAGCCGCTCCGCCTCAGGTACGTCCCCGGCATCCACGGCCCGCACCAGCCTGTCCCTAAGCTCCCACAGGTCATATTCGTCCGGCTGCAGATAGTCCTCGAAGCCATCGTCCTCAAAACCCAGTCGCTCCATCAGCCGGTCCCGGGTCATTTTGTCCGGCAGCCGTTCGCCCGCCTCGATGCGGCTGAGCATGTCCGCGGAGTACAGGCCCCATCCCAGCTGCTCCAGGGTCACGTTCTGGCCCGTGCGCATGCCTGTGAGGAAATTGCGGAAGCATATCTTCTCTTTTCTCTGCATTTCGTCCCTTTCCGGATCCCCTTTCTTTTGTCTGGAAATAGTGTCGCGTATGGCAAAATCTTATCTTTATACTGCATAACGCTGAATACTGCCTAATAGAATCATGCGATTGAACCACTCGGCGAAATGGCCGCCTCTTCCTTATATTCGACATAGAGCTTCAGCACCTTATTCCTGATAATGAAAGCCTTTTCTACAATCCGGGTATACCTTTCCCAAAATTCCTCCACCTCCCGATATTTTTCAAAATATGCAAAAGTATGGCACAGACCCTTTTTATGGTCAAGCAAAGCACAAAAGCATCTGATGTCTTTCTTGAAATCTTTTCCTTTTGCCCGGATGATTCCATCCACATACGCGGTCAAATAGCGGTAGTTCTCAAATCCGTATATCCATTCCTCCCCACGCTCCCTCCCGCCGAACGTCGGGGCAATATTCAGATATTCCCGGATCTGAGCCTCAAAGACTCTCACTGGGAATTCATATTCAAAACGGTCTTCTGTGGGAGCAATCAATAATATGCCGTCATGGAGATCCAGCTTCACATTGTCCGGAACATAATGACCATATCCCGCCCTCATCTCCTCATAAGTACAGCAGATATCCGTCCTGTATTTCCCGTTTAGGGCATTGTCGCACAACAGGAATTCCTCTTTCGCATCATCATACCCATACACCATCACCTCATGGTTCGAGCGGTGTCCTATCCCATAGAAGCCCAGATATCCCCGGTCAATATTCAGCAGAGCATAATATCCCTCTTCAATATATTGTCGGATGAACGAAGTCACGGTGTCCGCTATGACTTCTGCACGCCGGTATTTATAAAAATCCAGGAAAGGACATTGGTAGAACATGTTCAGCCCGCATTCCCGATTCTGTACTATGCTCAGTTCATAAAGACAAAACGGAGCACCCGGCTTGTATCCAATAATGTTATTATAATTCGCCGCAAGCCATATCCCTTCTTTGTCCACAGCGTCAATCACCGCAAGCAAATCCGCTAAAAATCATATGTATCCAGCAACGGAGTCTTGTTTAGATATAATTCTTTTTTCATGATATTTTGATTGCTTCTTCCCCCTCTTCTCTATATAGGCATCTCTCACAGCATTCCATTTCTTCATTGCTCCATCTTATAATTGTCAGTAGTTGCTTTATATAGGGCTTCATACTTTCCATGCATCATCAGCAATTCCTTATGTGTCCCCTCTTCCACAATCCTACCTTCCTCCATAACGACAACCCGATCAGCCAAGGCGCTTACATATAATCTGTGTGAAATAAAAATAATGGTATCATCTTGAAAGCAATCAAATACTTCTTTAAAGATATTATATTCACTTATAACGTCCAGCGCACTTGACGGCTCGTCCATAACAATAACAGATCTATGATTTACAAAAACCCTGGCTATCGCTACTTTCTGCATTTCACCGCCTGACAATATGACGCCATCTTCATCAAATTCTCTCGTCATCTGATGCTCCAGCCCTCCCGAAAGACTCAATATCTTCTCTGACAGTTCCACTTTGACTATAGCGTCCTTTATATCGGCTTCCGAATCCGGATTAACAAAATCCAGCAAAACGTTTTCAGAGACTGATGCTGCAAAAATATTGAACAACTGTGGAACAACGCTGAAATTTTTCACATAGGATTCTTTACTGTATTCGCTTATATTTACCCCGTCAATTGTTATACTTCCCTCTGTAGGTTCATATAACCTCAAAAGGAGATCTACTAATGTTGTTTTTCCCGCTCCATTTCCTCCGACAATAGCAATTTTTTCACCCTTTTTAATCTTTAGGCAAATATTGTCCAGCGCATTTCTTTGCATACCGCTGTAAGCAAAAGAAACATGATTAAAGCATATTTCATAATCTTTCTGTTTAAGTAAATCAATCTCTTGTACAACTGACTGACTTGTTTCTCTTTCCTCAAAGTAAAAATCTCTGAATTTTTGAATGTACAGGTCATTTTCATAAAACCTCTTGGCAACGTTCATAATCCGTTCGAAAGATCCCAGCATGCTTCTGGCCGAATTGTATAAACCTGAAAAATCAGCTATCGTTATGATTCCCATAAAAGCCTTTACAAAAAGATAAAAAAGAAGTCCGAATTCATCAAACAAACCGTATAATGCCGTCAGCAGAAAATTTAACCTCATTATTCCACCGACATATTTATGGAATATTTCTGTGCTTTCCTCCGAAGCGTTTTTAAATTTATGATTCAAAATTTTAGACACATTTGTAAGGCGCAACGTCTTCGCATATTCTTTTAAATAGAATACCCTCTTGATATATCCGATTTTTCTGTTCAAGGATATATTTGCCTGATTTCTTTCAAAAATCAAATCACTTACTCTATTATAAAAAAACGTATTCATTATTATGATAATTAGTGGAAAGACAATTAAAACCGGATCTTTGAAAATATAAAGCACACTGAATAATATGAATATAACTTGAACTATTTCAACACCACAATCCCTAATTGAATCATATACAGAAAAGATTCTGTTTTCTGCTTCACTTATTACATAACTGTATTTATCGTAATATTCCGGCTTATCATACTGTGCATACTCTCTCTTCTGCACCTTTTGGAATAATTGTTCATGAAATTTTTGCCTGAAGCGAATCTGTTCTTTTGGCAAAAACATATTATTATAATAAGAGTTGAATGTGGCAATACATATTTCTCCCAGACATAATATAAACAACCTACAAAAGGCCTGAGAAATTGTCTTCTCTTTATAAATAATCGTATTAATCAGATATCTAATCAAAAATATAGATATACCCGTATCATATATTTTCAGAAGCTTAATGAAAAAAGAAATAAGGACAAATCTAGGCGAAAACTTCCACAGCAATCCCAACATAAAAATATTATTATCAATAATTTTTCTTATTTTCGCCATTTAATTAACTCCCTCTCGCGTACTAATTTCAATTTTTCTCGTCAGTCTAGCAAATAAGGCAGAATCTATTTCATTCATTTGGCAATACATTACAATGGTTTGTTCTATTAAATATTTCTGTAATTTGCAGAACATTCCATCTATGTCTTGAACATTTTGCTTCATCAGAAAAGAATTATGATAACAATCTCCCCCACAAATATATCTCGCCCAACATTGGGAACACATTGAGACACTATCCACATATATTTCTTCTAATACTCCATTGTAACGTTCTCGTTTTAGTGCATTACCGATACAATATCTTTCCTCCCCCACAAAGCTGTCGCACGGAAACAGCTGTCCATTTGCAGTCAGACTCACCTTATTTTTCCCAGCCTGACACCGATTAGTCACAATTCGTCTTAGAATTATTCTTCGCATAATCTTACCCAAATAATCATTATCATTAGAAATCATTTCTACATACTCAATATTGCCTTTTCGAAATTGATTGACAAAGAAAGCAAATAATCGTCATATAGGTTTTTATACACACAAAATGTTATATCATTTAATCCATATACTTCTGTAGTCCTCACGATTCGCATTTGTACCCTTTTTAAGCCTATTCCTTTATGATGCTTCAGAATTTCAACCAAACTATGTGTTTCGGATGTTATTACTACCAATCCCCATATATTTTTAAATCTCCTCGTATAATTATCCCCAGTCAAAATGTCTTTCAAAGTATCTACTACCATCGCATAAGAACTTACGCCATCTTTAAAAGTTCGATATATATCATTATCTTTTTTAAGACCATCTAAACTAATCCCTAAATTAAACCCATGATTATCTAGAAATTCAAAAATTTGCTTCTTATTTATAGTACCGTTTGTGCAGAGCCAGAACTTTGTCTTTTTTCCTCTTTTTCTGAACTCTTCACATTTTTTAACGACAGCCTGAATATTTTCAAATCCAAGTAACGGTTCTCCTCCGCTCACAAAATCAAATCGAAACTCATTAATTTCTCTAAAATAATCGAAATATAAATATTCTAATGCTTCTGCGAGCTTTTCCTCTGACATAAACCTTTCTTCATTTATGTAATTTTCCCCCTGTTTCGCAAAACAATATTTACACTGTAGATTACATTCATGAATCGGGGCCATCGTCAAAAATGCCTCATCATATGTTCTTGCCGTCTGGATTATGCGTTTTGAAAAGAAAATATCTTGCTCATATAGAAATTGTATCGTTTTTTGATTTCTTCCCTTTGACTCATTACGCATATCAGCAATATATCTGGCCAATCCTTTTTTCTCAATATCAGCAAATTCATTGTAAAGATTCTGAGAAATTTCAGAATAAAAAATGTTGATATAATCCAGAATATACTTTTTATCATTAAAAGAAAACAAATAAAAATTTGCATTTTTAAAATTATTCATTTTTCACCACATACTCGTCAATAACATATAGAAGCGGCAAAATTTTGCCGCCCCTTTTTTCTGCGCTTCAGCAACTGATGTTACACGACTGACAGCTTTGACATGTCTGGCAGCCATCGTTGACATTACACTGACAGCTGTGACATGCATAACAGCCTACTTTCTGCGGATCGAGTTCATCCTCATCCAGCACGCCCTGAAGTTTGATAAAACCTCCATTTTCACTTAAGAACATAATATAGCCTCCTTTCATTTAATTAACAAATTTGTCGCTAAACCTATGATATCTTGCTCCAAAATAGCTTTTTGTCATTTGGTAGTTGACGTTTTTAAAGCAATAATCCGTACCAACATTTGAGTTCTGTCTCATCACCTCGCATCCTCCGTTACAAATGCCAACAAAGCAGCATCCTACACATCTATCATCAAGTCCAAAATTTATAGCGTCATCATATTTTAAGTCACACACATTACCGACAATCTTTTCCATAACATCCATATAATTTGGACAATTATAAATATTCCCCTTCGAATCTATAGCCAAATACATCTTATCAAACATAGAACAATATCTTCTCCACGGTGCAACACGAAATCCCTTAAAATAAGCATATCTATAGATTTCATCAAAATAATTTGTTGTCTCATCGTTATATCCGCTTGCATCACTATAGCCTGAGGGATCGACCAGATTAAGGTGCAGAATACAGTGCTTGTTTAATTCCCTATCTTTTAATATATCTATCAGTTCGCATATACTTCCTACATTCGTGTTATCAACATTTATTCTTATAACGACACTTTTAAATTTTAAGCTGAATTCACATAAATGCTGCAAAATAACATCAAATGTTTTCTCCCCTTGCGCTCCAATTCTTCTTGCATCATGAATGTATGCAGGGCCATCTAAAGTAACTTGAAGATTATCTACTCCCAAGTCAAGCAGTTCATTTATAACATCCTCTGGCATCTCATAACCATTTGTAACCAATGTATACCTAATACGAATCTTCTGGTCATAATTTAGTTCTGTCATTTTATTAATAAACAAAACATTACTTGTATGCGCAAGAATAGGTTCTCCTCCATACAAAATAATATTCAGTTTCTTAATCCCTTTTCTTACTGTTGTTTTATATACATATTCCGCGCTGTTTTCGACAACAGAACTCTGCATGTATTTCTCATGACAAGCATGATTTATCCTTTCTCCAATAATGCAATAGGTACATTTCAAATTACAGAGAAAGGACGGAGCAAAATAAACTGTTCCTGTTTCAGCTTCAGCAGCCCTCTTTAAATACTCATTTTTAAATAATTTCGCCTCATCTATATTATCATCGACTATTATTTTATTTAAATACAACTCCGAAATATGTTTCTTTGTGATGTCTGATAAATATCTACCATCCCCGTTCTCCAAAAAAACTTTTATGGCCTTATATTCATTTATAGGCAATTCAAACAAGCCATCCGTAATGCTCTTATAAAGCATCACCGAATCATCAAACTCAAAGCACACAACGTATATTGACCATCTCATTTTATGCTCCCATCCCCTGATTATGGTGTACAAATCAAGTAGAGTTATTTTTGTCTTTGTCCTTCATTCCTCAAACAGCCTATTTTTTAACTCATCTATTTTACGCTGGTATACTATATTCTTATTTATCAAATCATTAACCATCTTTACTATATCCTCAATTTTATTTATAAACAGATATTCGTCCGGAATACGTACAGAAAAGTATTCTTCCATTTCTGCATACAACTGTACTATATCATATGAAGATATGCTTATTGGTGGAGCATCCAATTTCATATCCATTTTTATATCCTCACTGTTCAACCCAACAAGACTGTGCAACTTTTCTTCCAAAAAATTGTATATTTGCTTTTCCATTTTGAGAACAATCCTTCCTAAAGTATAATCCAATACTTTTATTATACGCTTTTTTGATAATATCAATATTAGTATGCTTGTATCAAGTAATCGTTGGCACTTTTCTCATTTTCCTTATGAGCCCCTATTTGATACCACACACTCTTCGCATAGCTTTGGCTGTATTCCATCTTCCGAGTCAATAATTTTCTAATTCACTTATCACCTCTGGCAAAACCCCCATTTCTTTATCTCGAATTAGTTTGTAGTACTCTTCTATCCTGTTAAGCAGCTTTTCATCTCCTGTTACGTCATGCTTCAATTTTAAACGCATTGCTACACAACTCCAATCAGCTATTGTATGATATTTTGCTATAATGTCGTCCGAAATCGGATACCTCTCTTTCATCCATGCCAACCGCAGTTCCATTATCCTCTTATGTTCCTGTTCCAAAAACAGCGCCCTGTGGCCGCTCCCTGCAAAGCCTCCCTGTTCCTTGGCAATTCTTATATTTTGGAATATCCCGTCATAGCACTGCATCCCAAAACATCTGTTTTTTATTTCATCCAAATCCCATTTTATACCAAGATTCACATCCCATCTGCTCGTTGCCCGGGATGCCAGGTAATCCTGAAGAGATTCTATCACACGGTATAACTCAAAATTTGCCCTGTCGTCATCTCTGTAAGACAACAATTCAATCGTCCCCTCGAACCCTCCCGTCCAGGTGTCCGGATCATTTATCCTGCTTATAGCCTCCCTTAATTCTTCTGTACTGCAAACGGCTTTCCTATATTTTCCCCCGGAGAAATTATCTGCAATATCAAAAAAGCCTGCATCGTTGTATCCGTATATCATCATGTCATGTACTGCCTTAAAATCATATTGACCGATGTATTGTGTTTCTACCGGCAGGACAACATAGTAGCCTTTGGCTAAAGCATTTTTGATGAAGCCGGTCACTCCCCTTTCCATCTGTTCTGCCAATTCCGCCTTAATCCGCTGGTAAGACAGCAGCATGCAGTTTCTATAGTAAAAATCGTAATAATCCAAATACTGATTTCCCCAACAGGTTAACTGGATAAAACAATTCATCAGCCAGAAATATGCCCTCGGATAATTCAATAATATGGACACTGCATTGGCATCTTTCGGAAAGGTAACTGTAAAAGACTCCTTTAGCGGCAGTTTAATCATATTAGCCATTTACTTCTTCTCCTGTAAGATAATTCCACTTCCTGTATGGTATACTTTTCTACTTTCTTTCAGAGTTTCTGAGGCAGCACTTTTTGAATATTACTCATGCAAAAATAGCTTATCACGGCATAAGGCCATTTTTCAAGGGACAGAGTTGTCAAAAAAGATTTGTCGATTTTTGACAACTCTGTCCCTTGTCCGGCTTTTATACTTCTGTTATAATTAAGACGTATGTTTCTTCAAATATACAATAAACTAAGTAAAGGGGATTATTAACATGAAAAAGAAATTCAGAGAAGCAATCATTACCGCTGTTTTCGCTCTTTCCATTGGCCTGCTTCCGCTGCCAGGGCCAACGGTGCCGGCTCCTTACCCGCCGGAACCTCCCGCGGCAAAAGATGGGGAGATTCCCGGAGGGGAGCCGGGGTGCAAGCCACAGAACGATGACCCGAGCGTAGTGATAGTTACCGCATGATTACCGCCAGTCAGTGTGTAACTTGCCATAATAAAATTTTTCGTGAAATGTCTTTTTGCAAAGTCTTGCAAGCTGTATGCACTTCTGTAGTTCCTGGACGGCAGAAATGCCAGGTTCTGCAGAAGTGCCTTTTTTTACTGCCTCCATCTTGTTCCAAAGTCTGTTGTACAGACAGTGGGAAAGTATCCCCATCCTCCGTGCAGACAGGCATTCCCGCATAACCCTCTCGCTGATTTCTGTGGACTTCTCATAGTCCCCCGCATCTCCCAGGCGGCTTGCCACACCGTCCATAATCAATTCATATACGTTAATATATGTATGAATGCTGTCTTCAGGCATGCACCGTCTGGCGATGCTCTCCAGCAGTTCCATATTTAGTTCTTCCGCTTCATCTTTGGATTTCATTGCGATATTATACAGGCATCCCAATTCCCCGCAGGTCAGATAAATGTCAGCTCCGTCTTTCACTCTCTTTATGCTTTCCAGCGGAACGGTATACTGCAGCGCCTTCTTGAGTTCAACTATGCATTCTTCTGCACTGATCTCTTGCTTATGAAGCCTGCACAGGCACTCCATATGCTTCAGTTCCTGTCTGTTAGCCGGAATTTCTTCGTCAAGTGCTTCTTTCATCTGCTGCAGCAGCCGATGGACTTTTTCCGTCTCCCGGTTATTCAATGCGTCTTTCGCGCTGCGGTACATGTTTATTACTTCGTGCCGTTCCGTGACAACGCTTTCCCTTTTGCACTCCGGCGACAGCCCCAGCCTGCAGAACAGCTCCCTCCAGATAGCCCGCTGGGTCTTCATCTTATTGTTCTCCAGGCGCCTGAGGGTCTTCTCGCTGCAGATACCCTGGCAGAGTTCCTGCACTGACATGCCTAGCATCCTGCGGCGCCTGCGCACCACGTCGCCGATGCGGTAGTTCTGGGTCTGGCTGTACAGGTAACAGCAGTTCTCCATATGCTCCGATACGCCACACTCCCGATACAGCCCCGTCAGAACCTCCCGCCATTGCCTGATCTGACCGGTCAGCAGTGCCAGGCTCTCCGCATCGTCCGGCATTCCCATAGCCGCCATGTCCTCCACGCTGTATGCTGCCGCTTCCGCCATACTTTGCTGCTGCGCCGTCTTCTGCCTGAGCCTGTCCCATGCCAGTTCGAAAGATGCCGTGGCACGCTCCCCTGATTCAGCCAGAGAAAGGCCTGCAAGCATGACCAGGATCCTCTCCATAAGCTCCAGCAGTTCGCACAGCCAGTACATCCGCATGCAGGAGCGCAGATCCTCCACGGCTTCCGCGCATATCTGCAGGAGCCGGCGGCAGACGGCGGCAGACGGTTCCGGCTGCGCTTTCAGCTGTTCCAGGCACAGGTAGTACGCTGCCTTGGGGCATATTTTGGCGCGGCTGTAGACATCCTTGGAAGAGGCGCGCACTGCCTCCAGCAGCTTCTCCATGGCCCGGACGGCATAAGGGTCAGAGGCTTCTCCCCCGGCCACAGGTCCCGCGTCCCCGCCGCAACGGATGTATTCCGCCAGCAGGTTCCACTCCTGCATGGCAAGCAGGCTCCCGCACCATTTCCCCAAAGCAATGTCAGGCACAGTGCAGGAAAGGGCCTCTCCGAAGATTTCCCGCAGTTCTTCTTCGGAAGCGCCCCGGTACTGCATCAGCTGCGCTCTCATGGTCAGGCAAAGCTGCCTGAGGACAACATTTTCTTCCGTATCCTCCTGTTCCAGAAGCTGCAGCAGCCGCTCCGCCTCAGGTACGTCCCCGGCATCCACGGCCCGCACCAGCCTGTCCCTAAGCTCCCACAGGTCATATTCGTCCGGCTGCAGATAGTCCTCGAAGCCATCGTCCTCAAAACCCAGTCGCTCCATCAGCCGGTCCCGGGTCATTTTGTCCGGCAGCCGTTCGCCCGCCTCGATGCGGCTGAGCATGTCCGCGGAGTACAGGCCCCATCCCAGCTGCTCCAGGGTCACGTTCTGGCCCGTGCGCATGCCTGTGAGGAAATTGTGGAAGTATATCTTCTCTTTTCTCTGCATTTCGTCCCTTTCCGGATCCCCTGTCTTTTGTTTGGAAATTATGTTTCATGCTTTGTAGTCTTTTCCGTGATTCTATCATATCAAAATCTGGTGCAGAAATCAAGGCACAAAAGTTCCTTAACCAACAGAAGATTAATATTTAAATCATTATTGCATTTTTCCGCCTTTTCAGTTAAAATATTATCCATGATAGACTTAAACCAATTCAAAATCACACCAAAAGAAATCAGCGGTACCATCGTGGAGAATGTCAGGGCTAGGCGGAAAGAAGCCCATCTGACCCAGGAGCAGCTGAGCATACGGTCCGGAGTGAGCCTGGGGTCGGTCAAGCGGTTCGAGCGGTCAGGAGAAATTTCTCTGGCTTCCCTCATCCGCATTTCCGTGGCCCTGGGTTGCCAGGAGGATTTTTTGCAGCTGTTCGCGAAAAAGCAGTATCAGTCCATACAGGAGATCATTGATGAGCAGTCTTAAAAAAATGGATGTTTTCTACCGGAACCGAAAGGTCGGGACGCTGGCGGAGACAAAAGACCGTCGTATCGCTTTTGAATATGACGGGACATGGCTGGGGTCGGGCTTTTCCATCAGTCCTTTCAGCCTGCCCCTGGAGAAAAAAGTCTTTCTGTCAAAGGCCGAGCCTTTTGACGGCCTTTTTGGAGTGTTTGCCGACAGCCTGCCCGATGGCTGGGGGCGGCTTTTGGTGGACAGGATGCTTCTGCGGGAGCATATCGACCCCCACCAGGTAGGCAGTCTTGACCGGCTGGCCATCGTTGGGGAATCCGGGATGGGTGCTCTGACCTACCGCCCCTGCCGGGAATGGGCTTCCCCGATACAGGCGCAGGATTACGACAGGATAGCCGACCAGTGCCGGCAGATGCTCCTCACTGACACGGCGGAGGATTTCGACCAGTTGTTCCGGCTGGGCGGCTCCTCGGGCGGAGCCAGGCCGAAGATATTGACCCAGGTCAACGGGGAGGCGTGGCTGATTAAATTTCCGTCTTCCATGGACAAGCCGGATATCGGCGCGCAGGAATACGCCTATGCCAAATGCGCTGTGGACTGCGGCATCCGGATGAGCGAGACCAGGCTGTTCCCCTCTGCATTGTGCAAAGGATATTTCGGCACGAAGCGCTTCGACCGGTACCTGGATCGTGATGGCTTGGAGCAGCGCGTCCATATGCTCACGGTGAGCGCCATATTGGAGACCAGCCACCGCATACCGAACCTGGATTATCATATCCTGATGAAACTCACATCCATTTTGACCCATGACTATTCCCAGATGATACAGATGTTCCGCCTGATGTGCTTCAATGTATTTGCCCATAACCGGGACGACCATTCCCGAAATTTCGCTTATCTTTATGACCAGGAAGAAAGCCGCTGGCTGCTGTCTCCGGCCTATGACCTGACTTACAGCAGTTCCATCGGCGGAGAGCATGCCACCTGCGTAAATGGGAACGGCCAAAATCCCGGCCGGAAAGACCTGCTGGCGGTGGCAGCCCAGGCCGGAATTGAGGCGAGGGAGGCCGCGGACATCCTTAAGGAGGTGGAGGAGACTGTTCGGGGCGCTCTGCATTTCCATTGACGGGTATACGGCTACGCAAATTTCGTTAACAAGAGAAGATTTTCACAATTATGAGCAAAAAAGATTGACTCTGCCGTTAGGGAAGCGTTTATACTATAATCATCTTAAATTCTGCTTTATAGAGACGAATACATGGAGGACAGAAGAATGAGCGATTACATCAAAATCAGGGAAGTGACGGCCCGGACGCATGCGCCTGTCAAGTTAAAGCAGAATGTATGAAATGCCAAATTCCCTGCACCGCGGCAGCCTCTAAGCCTGCCGCAGTGCAGGGAATTTACTGTCAAGCCTGGCTCCTCATTCAGAAACTACGGTTTTCTGCAAACCACAATATTATCAAGCGGCTTCTCGCTGCTCTTTCTCCGCAGGCGCCTTATCGAACCCATGCACCCAGTCACAGCAGAGATAATAGAACAGATAGATCACGGAACTGATGGCCCAGGTCAGCGGATAAGCCCAGTAAATATAGCCGATTTCATTGGTCAGCCGCATTACGATGAAGATGTATGTAATGCGTATGACGCACCACACCGCCAGCATGACGCACATGGGCACAAAGGCTTTCCCCGCGCCCCTGCAGACCGCCGCCACGGCATGGGAAAAGGCCAACAGGCAGAAGAACAGGGATACCGTCCGGGCCTGGCGGACGCCCAGCTCGATGACCCCCGGCGTCTGGTCAAAGAGCCCGATTAGCTTCGGCGCGAAGACATAGCAGCAGACGCCGATGGCCTCCGCCAGCAGCATGGCCGCCAGAATGCTGAAACGCGCCCCCTTTTTGGCCCTGTCGTACTGCCTGGCGCCCAGGTTCTGGCTGATAAAGGTAGTGCTGGCCATGTTGAAGCTGGTAATGGGCAGGAACGCAAAGCCCTCGATCTTTGCGTGGGTACCGTAAGCGGCCATGGCGAGCTTGCCGAAAGAGTTTATCTGGGACTGAACGATCACATTGGCAAAGGCAATGACGGAATTCTGCACCCCGGAGGGCAGGCCGTTGCGGATGATCTCTTTCAGAATGTCCCCGTGGAACCGGATCCTGCGCCATTCCACGGTGAACACATTTCCCTTTTTCATCAGGTGAATCATGCACAGCACCACGCTGCCCGCCTGGGAGATCACCGTAGCCGCCGCCGCAGACCATACGCCCCAGCGGAACACTGCCAGGAATACCACGTCCAGCACCACGTTCAGCACAGAGGAAAATATCAGATAATACAGAGGCCTGCGGCTGTCCCCCAGAGCGTTCATGATGCTGCGGCAGACATTGTAGAGCACCAGCGCCAGGGAACCGAGAAAATAGTAACGGAAATAGGATATGGCCTCCGGCAGCACTTCCGGATCCGTCTGCATCCACACCAAAAATGTAGGGGTAAACGCCACCCCCACAACTGTCAGAACTATCCCGGCCGCCAGGCCGAACGCCAGCACCGTGTGAATCGCCCGGGAGACTTCAGCCGTATCCCCTGCCCCAAAGTACCGGGAAATCACCACACCGGCTCCCATGGCGATACCCGCGAAAAAGCTGATCATGAGAAAAATCAGGGTTCCCGATGAAGTCACTGCCGCCAGCGCATTGGTGCCCAGATACCTGCCCACGATAAACGCGTCCGCCGTGTTGTAGAGCTGCTGGAATACCTGGCTGAGAAAGATGGGCAGCGCAAAGCCCAGCATCATGGAGTAGGGATTCCCCTGGGTCATGTCTTTTGTGTGTTTTGTTGTGTTCTTTTGCATATTTGTTTTTCCGTTATTTCGCATATGTATATTCATTCTATCTTTTCTCAGTCCTCCATTATTCCGGAAGATAGTTCTGCCTTTTTCAGTCACTTGACGCGCATTCTGCCGCATCCGGATACAGGGCGTTGGCTCTCCTGTTTTCAGGCTCAAAAGAGCCCTTTTGCTTCTATCATATTACAAGAACGAGGGCTTTGCAACACTTTTGCCACAACCTTTGCCCCCTTTTAACAGCCTATCCCTTTGAATCATTTTGAATTATTGCTTTTTATGGCGTTTTCCGGTAAAATACTGGCATAAAGACATGTGCGGCTTTTGATACCATGTGCGCGGAAACGCAGGGAGCCATGGGAAATATTATCATAATCATCCCGGCAAAGTGCCGGAAAGCGCAGGAAAGGAGCATTCTATGGGAATCCTGGCAGGTTTTATGGCACCCCATCCGCCCCTCATCATTCCCGATGTGGGCCGTGGGCAGGAAAGGGGCATACAAGAGACAATCGAGGCATACGAAAAAATGGCGGAGGAAATCGGAGGCCTGCAGCCTGAGACTATCGTGCTGCTCTCTCCCCATCAGACCATGTACGCAGACTATTTCCATATCTCCCCGGGGCGGGGCGCTAAGGGAGACTTCGGGCAGTTTGGGGCACCCCAGGCGCGCATGGAGGTCTCCTATGACACGGCTTTCACAGAGCGCCTGGGGGCATCGGCAGGTGTCCGGGGGCTGCATGCGGGCACCCTGGGGGAGCGGGAGCGGCGGCTGGATCATGGAACCATGGTTCCGCTGTATTTCGTGAACAAATATTGGACGGGATACCGTCTGGTGAGAGTCGGTCTGTCGGCTTTCCCTCTCATCGCCCATTACCGCCTGGGGCAGTGCATCCGGGAAGTAGCGGAGGCGCTGGGCAGACGCACCGTGATCATCGCCAGCGGCGACCTGTCCCATCGGCTGAAAGAGGACGGCCCCTATGGGTACCAGGAAGAGGGGCCGCAGTACGATGCCCGGATCATGGATGTGATGGGCAGGGCCGCCTTTGGGGAGCTGTTTGATTTTTCCGAGGATTTCTGCGAAAGGGCCGCGGAATGCGGGCACCGCTCCTTTACCATCATGGCCGGGGCTTTTGACGGGACTGCCCTGGAGACAAAGCGCCTGTCCTATGAGGGGCCTTTCGGCGTGGGATACGGTATCTGCCGCTACAGGGCTTTGGGGCCGGACGAATCCCGGCATTTCCTGGAGCAGTACGAGGAAAAGGAGAAAGCGCGCCTCCTGGCGCAGCGGGAAAAGGAAGACCCTTATGTGCGGCTGGCCAGGCAGACTATAGAGGAGTATGTGAGCACAGGGCGCAGAATCCAGGTGCCACAGGGACTGCCGGAAGAACTGTACCGGAACCGGGCCGGGGCTTTCGTGTCCCTGAAAGAGGACGGGAAACTGCGGGGCTGCATCGGCACCATCCAGGCCGTGCAGGGCTGCCTTGCGGAGGAGATCATTGCCAATGCCGTCAGCGCCTGTTCCCAGGATCCCAGATTCTCCCCGGTGGAGACCTGGGAAGTTGACCGCCTCACCGTCAGCGTGGACGTGCTGGGAGAGACGGAGGGCATCTCCTCGCCGGAGGAACTGGACGTGGGCCGGTATGGGGTCATCGTGACGAAAGGCTCGAAACGCGGGCTGCTGCTGCCTAATCTGGAGGGCGTGGACACGGTGGCGCAGCAGATTGCCATCGCTAAGCAAAAGGCGGGGATTCGGGAGCATGAGGACGTGGCGCTGGAGCGGTTCGAGGTGGTGCGGCACTATTAGTTCTTTGCCGAATGCTCTTCTTCCATTGTTGCCCGACTCACGAGCAGAGGGCATCATGAATCGGCGGCAAATTTTATTCATCATAAAATTTATTTAACATAACCAACGCAATTTCATATAATACTAGTAGAGGCGGAGCAATCCACCATCGAAAATATTGTTCGCACACCGTCTGCGACTAAAAAATACACGGTTCGAAAATATTGCTCGCTTACCGGAAGCGTCTAATAAATGTCCGGTTTGAAAATCCTGGCCTTATCGATTTTGTGATAAAGCTATCTTTATAAGGAGAATTCCATGGACTATCAAGAAGGATATGTTTATCATATTAAAGACGAATATTTTGCTAAAGTAAAAGATCCCTGCTCTGGCTCGTCCCTCTCAGCAGTCGAGTCAAAAAGTTCCAGGCAATAACCCTGTCCCTGTCAAACACGCTATCCAGGCTGAGGTAAGCACAAAAATGAAGCGTATACTACAGCTTCACACACGCGGTAAAAAAATCGTTTTCCCAGATATTTCAAGGCTTGAAAGCCTGATGCTAAGTGAAAATACGTCTGTTATATAGCCATTCTCCGTCACACATTCCCCAGATACACATACTCCAGATACCGCCCCGCGATACCCGCAAGGCTGCGCAGCTTCCCTATATCCGTAGGCCTCCTGTCCGTCATGCGGTACTGGGGGAAGAAGCGGGTGATATGGAGCGGAATCTCCCGGCTTAGGCCCGCTATCCACCGGGCTTCCTCCTCCATCTCGTCCTCCCCGTCATTTTCGCCCGGCACCACCAGCGTAGTAAGTTCCACATGGCAGTTGGATGACGCTTTTTCGATAAACCGTTTGACAGTCTCCAAATCCCCGCCAAGCTTCCGGTAGTACTCCTCCCGGAAGCCTTTCAGGTCGATGTTCATGGCATCCATGTAGGACAGAAGCTCCTCCAGCACCCATACAGAGGCCGTTCCATTGGTCACCAGCACGTTCTCCATGTCGTATTCCCTAACCAGCCTGGCGGTGTCGCGGACATACTCCCAGCCAACCAAAGGCTCGTTGTAGGTATAGGCGATGCCTATGTTCCCGGATCCCCTGCGCTCTTTCCACTCCAGGGCCGTGTCCGCCAGTTCCCTTGGCGGCACATACACCGCGCCGGCATCTACCTTGCCGCCCATGGAAATCTCATGGTTCTGGCAGAAAGGGCACCGCAGGTTGCAGCCGTAGCTTCCCACGGACAAAATCTTCCCTCCCGGGCGGAAGTTCTTCAACGACTTCTTTTCGATGGGGTCTAATGCGATAGACGTAATCTGTCCATAATTCTCACAGACAATCTCTCCGCCCTCATTTTTCCTGGCCCCGCACAGCCCTATCTGGCCGGGGGCCAGGCTGCAATGGTGCATGCACACCTGACAAGTGGTCTTTTCCATCCTCCATTCTCCTCCGTCAATCCCGGCTCCTCATCCTGCCAGATCTGCATG
>CANPOY010000051.1 GCA_947575805.1 uncultured Lachnospiraceae bacterium | reverse complement strand
ATTTTTATTATATCTCATTAGCCACTCCCGTTACAACTTTAGTATAGCACTTCAGGATTGATTCATCAAAGGATTCCGGAAAGCTGACCATAACCGTCCTGTCTGCGGTGGCGGAGATCGAGCGGGAGAATATCCTGGTGCAGACGATGGAAGGCAGGAAGCAGAAGGCGAGGGAAGGGAAATGGAACGGCGGGCTGGCTCCGTTCGGATACAGGCTGGATTCCAAAACAAGCACCCTGGTGGTGGAGCCTGAGGAAGCGGAGGTTGTAAAGATTATCTATGAGAAGTTTGTCCACGACGGCATGGGAGCGGATTCCATCTGCAGTTACCTGAACCAGAGGGGATATGCAAAGCAGAAGAACCGGGAGTTTGAGCTGAATTATTTTGCGCGGGGGCTTATCATGCGGGTGTTGGACAATCCGGTATATATCGGGAAGATCACTTATGGAAAAAGCACTACGGAACGGGTGAAAGGGACCAGGGATGAATACCACCGGGTTCAGGTGGAGGATTACATGGTTACGGACGGAAAGCATGAGGCGATTATTGATGAAGAACTGTGGGCGGCGGCACAGGAGAGACGGAAGGAAACGGGTGTCAAGTGGAATAAGACGCACAGTCTGGAGCATGAACATCTTCTGTCGGGACTGCTCATCTGTCCGGTCTGTGGGAAGGGGCTTGCCGGGACTGTCCGGCGACGGAAGAATAAGAAGACCGGCGAATATAAGGATGATTTTTATTACCGGTGTCAGCACAGGAAGAAAATTGATGAGGAACATTTCTGCGATTTCAAGCCGTCCATTAACCAGAATGAGTTTAACCGGGAAGTGGAGAGTGTCATTCTGGATATGGCGGCGAATGAACAGTGGAAAGAATTTGTCCTGCGGAAGATGTCAGAGAAGGTGGATGTGAGCACGCTGGAGGCTGAGCGGGAGCAATTAAGGAAACAGTTGCGGCAAGTGATTGGGGCGAAGACGAAGCTGACGGATATGCTGGATAAGCTGGATGTGTCCGATAAACATTATGACCGTAAATATCAGGATATGCAGGACAGGCTGGATAATCTGTATGACAAGGCATCTGAACTGGAGGATACGATCGCAGATATTGACAGCCAGATAAACGGAGCCTATGAGAAGCAGATTACGGCAAAGCAGCTTTACAAAATCCTGGCGAATTTTGATAAGCTGTATTACCGGCTGACGGATCTTGAAAAGAAGGAATTTTTGAGAGACTTTATAGAAAGCGTTGAAATTTATCCGGAAAAGATGGATAATGGACGCATGCTGAAGCAGATAAACTTTAACTTTCCAGTGTATTATGATGGTGAGGTTGGTAAGGAAATTCGGTTGCTCAACGAAAATACAGTCGAGACGGTTGTAATGCTTTCCCACAAAAAACCTGATAGCGTAATCAACGTAAAAGTGGAGTTTGGCGAGGGTGAGGGCAAAGTGGCACTCGATAATATTGCCAAGAGAGGTCGATGTAAAGGTTAAATGCATAGAGGAAAGTGTCACTCAGGTTCAATTGGCAGAGGCTATAGGCACTTCCGCACCGTATGAAAGTCGGCTCATAAAAAACAATGACAAAATCGTTAACAAGACATTTCTCCAGCTTATGGAGCAACTGGGCTATGATGTGGAATTGGTCTATGTGAAAAGAAACGGCATTAATACTACTGATGCAAGAAAAAATGAATGATGCGATAACAAATAGATAATTCGCGAAATTTACAAGCGCTTTTGTAGGAGGTACGGACATGAAGAAAAATCAGGAAAAAGGCAGCAGATGTGGTAAGGTGGCATGGTTTGTTGCAGGCAGTGCTTTAACAGTAGTTGGTTTTGTTGTAATTCCACCACTCATAAAAAAATATGGGAACAAAGCATATAAGAAATCATTAGATGTAGAAGACATCGATTTCGATAATATGGGGCCGGAGATAGTGCCGTTTGAGGATGAGACTAAGGAGGAAGAATAATGTCAGGAATTGATGTTGATAAGATTGCGCAAGAAGCAATAAATGCGATTGCGGATAAAATCAAAAACTTGAATACGTTAAACATCATCGTGGCTGGTAAAACAGGTGTTGGAAAAAGTACGCTCATCAATTCTGTGTTTAAGGAGCATTTGGCTGATACTGGTATGGGAAAGCCGGTTACAACACATATGCGAAAGATTACAAAGAAAGGTGTTCCATTAGCGATTTATGATACCAGAGGATTTGAATTAGGAAAAGAAGTTCAAGCTAAGGTTAAGAAAGAAGTGATGGAAACCATTAATAAAGGGCTTGCTACTCAGGACATTAATAAGGCAATCCATTGCGTCTGGTATTGTATTAACACGGTTTCAAATAGAATTGAGCCAGAAGAAGTAGAGTGGCTGAGAGAATTATCAATGGATAACCAAATTACTCAGGTTCCCATTGTAGTTGTCCTTACACAGTCGTTTTCACAGAAGCAAGCCCAGGAAATGCGACAGACCTTGCTAAATGAGAATTTAGATATCATTCAAGTGATTCCTGTGCTTGCTGAAGACTATGAAATAGAGGGCTTAGGTATTGCGAAATCTTATGGACTTGATGTCTTAATCAAAGTAATGGGGGAGGCCCTCCCTGACGAGTTGGTGGATACACTTCAACACGTTCAGATAGCTTGTTTAGAAGAAAAAAAGCGTCGAGCACAGGCAGCGGTAGCAACTGCAGCAGTTGTAGCGGCAGGTGAAGGAGCTGCACCTATTCCGTTCTCTGACTGTGCATTACTGATTCCTACTCAAGTAGGTATGATAGCTTCAATAACTGTAATATTTGGATTTGATGTGAATAAGAGCATTATTACTGCACTATTATCTTCATCTATTGGTGCGGGAGGTGCAACCATACTTGGAAAGACCGTGGTTACAAATTTAATCAAGTTTATTCCAGGTGCGGGAACAGTTGTAGGCGGAGTTATTTCAGCAGGGACAGCCGGAGTTATTACAGCGGCTCTTGGTGAAGCATACATAGGCATTATGGAATTGGTGTTCAAGGGAGATATGAGCATTGATGATCTTGGTACAAAAAAAGGAAAAGATGCTATGTCTACACTTTTCAAAAAGCAATTGAAGATGAAGAAATAAAATGTAACTTGGGATGCTTATTTATATTTTGAAGATGAGAACAATATGTATGTATAGGCAGTATTAAAGCAGAATCCCTTACTCCGTAAAGTTGCACACGACATCGTTAATAGGGGGGCGCATTTTGCACCCGGTGCGTGTTCATTGTTACTATAGTATAAAGTTGTAAAAGTTACATTGTATCATTTTAGTAACGGCAACCGAAGGTATGGGTGGCAAAAAAGCGTTCATTGTCCTTTCTATGGCTCCGCTCAACCTTGCTGTTATGTCTTGGCGTGTAGGGACGGATCAGTTTGTGCCGGATGCCGTGCTGTTCCAAATGCTTCTGAAAAAGGGTGGGCTTGTCCCTGTTTGAAGTAAAGCGGTTGGTAAATTCATTCCCGTTATCGGTCTGGACGCACTCAATAGGGCAGGGAAAGGCTCTCACGAGGTGGTCCACAAAGAGGGCGGACGAATAGGTGCTGTGCTCCTCAAAAGCCTCAACAAAACGCCATCTGGAATACTCATCAATAGCAGTATACTGGAAGAAGCGCTTTCCGGCGACCCTGCTGTTTACAAGGCAGGCGGAAGGGACAAATTTGACATCTACCTGAATGCGCTGTCCGGGATGGTCCATCTGCTCGTAAGGCTTGGGAACATATTTCGGATTGGGAGGATGAACCGCCATCATGCCCAGCCTTTTCAAGAAGCGGTAGAGACCGGCGATGGAGCCGTCATAACGGCGTTTCCAACGGTAAATATACTGCCTGTTGGTTTTATATTTAATGGCAGCTTTGGTAACGCCGTGTTTTTCAGCATATTTGATTAATGATAGACGGTAGCGCATATCCTGTGTTATAGTAGTCAAAGCAGAGAACTCCTTTACGTTTTGTTTTTTTGTGGTGATTAAACTATAACACAAAGGCAGTTTCTCTGCATTTTAAGTGTTTAATTGTAACACATGTATTGTAATCCTACAAGCAGCATTTACTGTACCGGAATGAAAAAAGTATTCCGACTGATTATGATGAAACAGGAAGACCTATCGCCTTTTGTGAAGTAGCGATGCTGGAGTCCAAGCTTGTTCGTGAAATATCTCAAGAGTTAGATGGTAAGTAGTATAGAATTATGTACGGAAAACTACACATGAAATAAAATTTTTGTGCTGAAATATTTGGACGGTAAAAGGGAGGACTGAATAGTGGAGAATAAAACAAACAATTCCAATATTGTCGGCAGTGAAATTCTCATATATCAAACGGAGGATGGACAAACAAAAATTGACGTTAAATTTAAGGATGAGACTGTTTGGCTTACGCAGGCACAATTATGTGAGCTTTACCAAACCAGTAAATCTAATATCAGTGAGCATATCAAGCATATTTTTGAAGAGGAAGAATTGGATGAAGAATCAGTTGTTCGGAAATTCCGAACAACTGCGGCTGACGGGAAAAACTATAATATAATACACTATAATCTTGATATGATCATTTCTCTTGGATATAGAGTAAAATCTAAAATTGCTACAAATTTCCGTCGGTGGGCTACCGAACGATTAAAAGAGTACATGATAAAAGGCTTTACGATGGATGATGAACGGCTGAAAAATCTGGGCGGTGGTAATTACTGGAAAGAGTTATTAGACCGTATTCGGGATATCCGCTCATCTGAAAAAGTTATGTACCGACAGATACAGCAGCAGAAGTTATATACGAGCGTGCGGACTCCAGTCAGCCTTTTATAGGATTGAAAAGTTTCTCGGGTGATTTTCCTGTATTGAAAGATATCAGTATTGCAAAAAATTATCTTAATGATGAAGAGTTAAAGATCTTAAATAATATTGTATCGGGATATTTTGATTTTGCGGAAATTCAAGCTATGCGCCACAATCCTATGTATATGGCAGATTATGTTGAGCACCTTGATAATGTTTTAAAAACAACAGGTGAAAAAGTGTTGCAAGGAGCCGGAACGATTAGTCATGCACAGGCAATTGAAAAAGCAACAGAAGAATATAGGAAATATCAGGAACAGAACTTATCGCCGGTCGAAGAAGAATATTTGGAAAGCATTAAAAATATTCACAGCACAATAAAGAAAAAAAGGTAAGAATTGAATCCAAAAGTATATCTATCTAAATGATGAGATAAAAAAAGATTTTTAAGATGTTGGTAAAAATATAAGTTTGGACAATGATGAACATGTGGAGACGGTTACATTGCTTTCCAAAGGAGAAATCGGCTCGAAGAAGGTGTGGTTCTTATGGATAAATTGGCACAAGAAATTCAGCCGGATATGATATTTTCCCAAATTAGGGCAAGTAGCAGCCAAACAGAGCAATTTTAGATGAATATGGGAGGTACATTAATGAAGAAGTTACTTTTGATTGTTTTAGTATGCGCAGCATTAACCGGTTTTGTAAGTTGTGGAAAACAGAATGAAGTGGTAAAAGAAAATGCTCAGGAGATAGCTGATGCCTTTACGGATGGCGATATGGCTACCATCAATAAAACTATCTTCGGGACGAACGAATTGGAGGTAGACGAGGAACTCACCGATATGTGGGGAGATAACAATCAATCCCAAGAAGGAATATTGGAATACATATTTGAGTACGTTACGGTAAAAGTAAAGAGAGCAACTGAGAGAACGATTGAGTATGAGATCGAAGCCCCAGACATGAAAAACGTGTTTGTGGATCTCAATACCAATACGACAGACATATCAGAGGATGAGTTATTGCAGCACATCAAAGACTACGTAAAAAATGCGAAAACAAAGGTCTCAATAGTAGCTCTTGAATATATCCTTGTAGATGAGGAACCGATTGTGGATTACCGGGATGAGGCATTTATCAGCGCAGTGACGGGTGGGCTTCTTGATGCCTATCAGTTACTATATGAAGAGATGATGGAAGAGTATATGCAAGGAGTAAATTAGACATGAAGAGAATAATCAGCTTGTTCTTAGCGCTTGTGATAATGATTTCAACAGCTACAACCTCTTTGGCTGCGAACACCGGAAAGGAGTATTATTCTGTCCAAGTAGAGTATTCCGACAACATCGGACATCAAGAAGAACTGGATGTTATGATTCAGAATAATCATGTCTTTGTCGATGCAAAGATGCTTGCGGAAAGACTGGGGTATACCTTTGAAGAAAACGAAGAGGGTGCTGTAATTTATAACCAAGATACACTAAATGGGCTTCCGTATATGATTACGCAGTTTCAATATAATAGCACACAGGTATCCCATGTGCTATTTAATCATATGATTGATACCTATGAGTCTCCCTTTGCAAGCGTAAAAAACAGCAAGGGTAGTTGGATTCCTCTTGAATATTCGCTGCTGCTGATGAACAGCGGCATGATGATTACAGATGATGTACTTCTGATAGATATTCCAACAAAGAGGATCATTGACTGTTTTTACGATATAGCGAGGAACTCACAAAAATTCAGTTTTGACTGGGCAGATGATTTTGGAAATAAAGAGACGAACATCAACATACTTGGCGGAAGTAGTCATTTGGTGAATGTTTTTAATGGATTGTTGAGATTTGACGGCGCTTCCTGGGCAGCTTTATTCCAGCAATTTACTGGCAGCAAGACTTCTTATGATGAAAAATACGGCCAAAACCTTGCCATACTTCTTTGCACAAAATCAGATAAAGAATTACAGGCAACAATAGATAAAGTTGATATGTTTATTGATGTATTGGACGAACATGGAAAGTCTGGTCAAATGCTTTCAAGCGCCTCTGTCATGTCGGATTCGCAGGTCGGCACATTATATGAGAATTGTGAAGCTATCCTGCAAAAGGTCAAAAGCGGTAACTCACCGCTTGTTTCCTACAACAGATCGTACCAAGCATTGGAAGCTGCGTTAGATAGACAGATATGGTTTTCAAATGCAGGCGGGAATATCTTAGAGGTACAAAAGGGCGTGTCAAGTGCAGATGGAAAAGCGTTCACTTTGTTTGATGTGGGAACCAGGGTGTTGGAAGTAGCTGGATACACACAAGAGTATCAAAATCAAGATGTATTTTCACTTGCGGCATTAGCTCATTATCTGGACACCGAAAACGGTGGGCTGGAACTGCCGGAAGCGATGAAAAAGTCCATGATTGATTATTCTGAGGTGCTTTCAGGCAGTATTGGTGAAAACACAACAAAACGATTTGCAGAAAGTGTCAATCAGTGGATATTAGATGAAATCCCCATAAATGAGGCGCTGGGAAATCAGGCTGCCGCCGTATTGTTTGCTTGGAATATTACATCTAATACTATACCGTTCATTGCTGACGGCCTGTCTAGTGCAGATAATTTTGAGCTTGCGCTGTATTCGCAGGTATTTCAGGGTGATGCTTTTATGAATTATTTAAGCAAGCGTGATTCGATTTTTGCCGATGCCGGAAACATTACGGCGGAGAATGTGTATGAATTTGCGCAATATTGCTACATTTACCTGAAATCCTGTTATATCACCAGAGAAGCTGCTCTTGCTTCCCTTGCAGACATAACCGGTTCGACCAAAGAAAAGATGCGGCCCCTCGTTGATTATCAAAATAGCATCAATGCTGAAATAGCGAAGATTATGGTTGAACTCAAAGCGGCGGACAAAACTAACGAAGATTGTGTGTTTGGTTTTTTGTTATCGGACAACGAAGACTATCTGGGTAAATATGACGATAGTCAGCTGATCCAATGGGTGAGGACAATGAAATCGGATAACTTGGATATATTTAGCATCTTGCCTTCAAAATTTGTTTTTACCAGCGGTATGTGGGGCTGGGAAACAGAGATTACATTAAATGATGATGGATCATTTCAAGGCCAACATTATGATTCTGATATAGGAGATTCAGGAACCGGATATTCTAATGGGACAGTGTATATCTGCGACTTTAGTGGTAAATTTACAATGCCAAAAAGAATCAACAAGTATATTTGTTCGATGAATCTTGAAGCATTGAATGTTGAAGGAACCCCTGATACAGTGTATTACGAAAATGACGTCAGATACATTGTTTCCGATCCATATGGTTTTGAAAATGCAGATGAATTTCTTATTTATTTACCAGGATGCCCGTTGGAAGAAACGTCTGCAGAATTTCTCTCGTGGTCATTTATAAATACCGATATAAGGGATACCATTCCGACAGGAGTGTACGGAATATATAATGTAGGTGGGATGAAAGGATTTATGGGAGAAGATGAGGATTGTCTATGGAGTAAAACATACACATATTCATATAATTCCTATAAATCAGAATTAAAGCCAAGCTACTTTTCCGAGAGTCATTTAAACTTTTGGCCGGAATCAGGTGCTGCAATATTAGTATTAAAATTTGATTGGGTCAATGATAACCAAACAGAATTTAGTGCTTTTGATTACAGAGGAACCGGCGAGTATGATATATCGCTTGATTTTAATGAAGATTTTAGTTCCGTAATCGTTACAGTGAAAAGCATGTCAGGTTTCAATTTAGAACCATGGGGCGGTACCGCTGACGGGTTGCTTTCGGTTGAATATCTGGTTAAATAGCGTATTTCGTAAATTTGACACGCTGATCGGCAAAAGGCCAGGCAGATAATCTGCTGATACATAAATATTTTAGCCAGAAATGCTAAGAGCCAACTGTCTATATTTGTGGAGTGATGAGGGGGTATTGGTGTGTAGACAGGAAGCAAAAAATCTAAATAAGACTGGAATAGTATTGACGAAAGGATAAGACTGTGGTAGTATATGCTTGTAGCTACTACTGCAGTCTTAAGACTGAACTGAATAAGGAGGTACGACTGAATGGATATAAAACTTTTCGATTCTGAGCTGAAGGTAATGGCCGTCCTTTGGCGCGACGGAGATGTCCCGGCCAAGTATATTGGCAGGCTGCTGACCGAGGAGCTGGGCTGGAATGTGAATACCACCTATACCCTGATTAAGCGTTGTATAAAAAAGGGCGCGATTGAACGTTCGGAACCCGGATTCATGTGCCATGCGCTGGTAATGAAAGAAGAGGTGCAGGAGGCGGAAACCAACGAGCTGATTGACAGGGTATATGACGGCTCTGCCGACAAGCTGTTCGCAGCCCTGCTGAGTCGGAAAAAGCTAAGTGCCGCACAGATCGAAAAGCTGAAGCAGATTGTTGGCGACCTGGAGTGAGGTGAGGCGGATGAGTCTGATGCAAATGAGCTTTGCCGGGGGTGTGCTGATCCTGGTAATTATCGTGATACGTGCCTTGAGCGTCAACTTGCTGCCCAAACAGACGTTTCCGGTATTATGGGGAATAGCACTGCTGCGGCTGCTGATTCCGTTTTCTATTCCCTCTGCGTTGAGTGTGTATTCGCTGACAGACAGACACATGTCCGCGGCACAGGGCATTCTTGGCCGGCCGGCCGTCGGCATTGTGCCGATTGAAGGAAGGAGACAGACAGATGCCGCATTTGGCAACTTTCCAAATATCGCAGCTCCTGTTTCCATATGGACGATAATCTGGGCTGTCGGCGTGCTGATCTGCGGTTTGGTTTTTGTGATGGCATACCGGAAATGCCTGCAGGAGTTTCGGACGTCTCTGCCGGCAGACAACGATTTTCTCAAAGGGTGGCTGAATACCCATCGGTTGAAACGAACGATTTGTGTTCGACAGTCCGGCCGGGTTTCTGCCCCGCTTACTTACGGCGTATTTCGTCCGGTGATTTTGGTGCCGGCGTCTGCAAAATGGGAAGACAAAAAAGGAATGGAATATGTTATGGCTCACGAATTTGTCCATATCCGGCGTTTTGACAGCATCACAAAATTATTGTTGATTACAGTATTGTGCATACATTGGTTTAACCCCCTGGCGTGGGCTATGTATTTTCTTGCAAACCGGGATCTTGAGCTGTCCTGTGATGCGGCGGTAGTCCGGCTTTTTGGAGAACAAACCAGGGCGGACTATGCGCGGACGTTGATCGGCATGGAAGAGATCCGCAGCGGCTTTATGCCGCTGTGCAACAATTTTAAATCAAATGCAATGGAAGAAAGGATAACTGCAATTATGAAGTATAAGAAAACCTGTATTTTTTCACTTGTTCCCGCACTTTCTCTGATTTTTGGCGTAACCACGGTATTTGCCACTTCTGCCCGTCCGGAGACGAAATTCTCCATTACGGACGAAGCCGGCAAGACTGTCGCTTGGGAGGGCCAGCCCATGATTGCTCCCAGATTCTTCGTTGATGATGAGGGTAATTGTGTTTATTATCCGGACAGCAAGCTCATTGCGTTGGCTGACCAATTTGGATATAGCGTTCCGTCAGCCGGGTTTGATACCGGTGACTTTGGTTACAAAGTGACACTGGAAGGTTTCGCAGACGGGAGGCGCTTTGAAAGCCACACGACGGATGATTCTCTGTTAATTGATAGGAACTACCGGCATAGGTATACAGACGCGGAGATGGAACAGATCATTGCTGACATCGAAAGCGGTAAAATTCCCGGATACCGGATGTCAGATTTTGTAGAAGGCAAGGTCCCGGGATTTGAGCTGGAAGACGGCGCAGAGGTTTCGGTTGAGTTTACATATTATCCTGACGGCGACGGCGGACAGCTTTGACGATTTCGATTATCGAACCCTCGTTTTACGGCAGACACCGGAAATTATGATCAAGCTGGCCTGTACAAAGAGATTTGCAATGATAAAAAGTCCGTTCTGAAACGAACGGGAATGCCGATCCGCAGGATCTGTCCTGCTTTTTCCCGGCTCAGCCTGAGGTACTACAGACGCAGGCTGAGCCCTCTCTGCTATGAAACAGCGCGGACAGGAGCAGGAAAGCGGAGAGTCATTGGCAGAGGATACTGGCAACAGCCACGCCGGCTACATCCCACCTACAAACAATAACGAAGAAAAGATTCAGCGGTACGCTGAGAATAATGTTCTTTTTCACCTCTTTTGTTTCATTCCGAAATCCGGTAAGCTCCGGCATAGGTAATTGACACTATCAAACAATAGACATAGTAATTCATAAAATCAGGACACAGACGGATCCTTCGTCTTGTCTGCGGGACTTTTCCGCCATGCCGGAAGGCAGGGAAGAGCCGATACGGCTGAAGGCCCTGGTGCCGGGATGCCGGGAAACTGATCCCGAAACCGGGAAATATCGGGGAAAAGCTGCGGATTCAGGGGTTCTGCCGCCAGGTTCTACCCATAAGCAAAAAGTACTTGCCCCTGTATTTGCCAAATGGTAAGATAGAAGCAGATGTATCTATACAACAGATGGGGTAGGCGAATGGATTACAGAGAATATGCGGGGCTGCTGGAGGCTTACGGCAGACTGGACGATCTGACCTTCGAAACGGGAACCTCCAGGGATGAGATCATTGAGAGACTGATGGAGATTTCCCGGGAGAAAAAGAAGATTCAGACGGCAAGTAATGAAATCATACGCAAATACATTACCGGATATGAGAAGGATCCGGCAAGTATGGACGCCGGGGCGGAGAGGAAGCTCCGGGATTTCATGAGCACCCTGATGGATCAGGCAGGGCAGTGTAAGGACGTGCCCATGGCGTTCAGTATAGCCAGGCTGCTTCTGCAGTACTATGAGAAGACGGGGGACGTAAACCGGATCGCTGCCACACTGGAGAAGTGTACTGTTTTTGATATTATTATGAAGGAGCATCTGGATGATAATCCCGGCAGTATCTACTCTCTAATGGCAGAGAAATATCTGGACGATTTCGACAGTCTGACGGAGCAGGGGCAGAAATCTCTGATTAATTGCTTGTTTATGAGCGTGATCAACCGGCGGGATATGACCTTTGGTTTAAAAAAATATAAGGAAAACAGGGAGCAGTTTGAAGAAATCTGCCGCAGAAAGGGCGGGGACTTCATGAAAAGTCAGTATGTTATCTGCAAGGAAAATGTGCTGGGCTTTACACTGGAGGCCTGCCGCAGGGCGGAACAGGCCAGAAAGAATAATGACGCGGCAGGTGCGGCGCTGGATGACCTCGCGAAGGAGGCGCCCTACATTGAAAAGCTGGCGGGGGATCTGAGGGCGGTTCTGGAATCGGAAGAACAGAAGACGATTTTGTATGACAAAGTGGTAGCCCGGCTTTATTGCATCGAAGCAGATTATCATCTGGGCAAGATTACGCTGGAAGAGCTGCTGGAGAAGCTGGAGGAATTCCTTGAGCCCCATGAGGATTTCAATGCCATGGAGCAGTGCTCCGCGCTGTTTACCGCCGGTGCCTACTATTTGGATTATCTGTGCAAGTGCAGCCGCTATGAGGAAAAATATATTCTGGAAAAGAGCACGGAAATTGTGGAGCGTGTCCTGAAGAGGGTAAGTGAAACAGAGCAATATCTTGGCAGCTACCAGACAAATTACTGTGTGCTGATGCTGGTTAATTCCGCTTCCGCCGTTGTGGATTTTGATTTCTTCCAGAGTGCGGTTTTAAGCGCCACAATATACGCCAACAAACCTCTGTATGTTCACACCATGATGGTAAAGGAGATCAGCGGAGTGATACTGTCTTATATACTGGAGCATAATCCCCGGTATGTAGCCGGCGTAGGGGGCGAGGAATGGGAAGACAGCAGGGCATACCGGGATAAAATGGGAAAGCTTATGGAGAAGTGCGTGCTGTTTCATGACATCGGCAAGTATTTCTGCTTGGACTATGTGTCTAATTCCTCCCGCAATCTTACGGACGATGAATTTGAGATTATCAAGGAGCATCCGGCTAATTTTTCTAAAATATATCAGGGCAGGATGAACCGGGAGGTGGAGTGTGTCCATGATTGTGCCCTGCTGCACCATCTCTGGTTTAACGAAAAGGGCGGGTATCCTGAGGGGAAGCATACGATGAACCAGCCCTTTGTGAATATTATCAGTATTGCCGACAGTATTGATGCTGCCACGGACAATATCGGCAGGCCTTATGGGCAGGGGAAGACCCTGGATGTCCTGCTGGAAGAATTCGAAGGTATGAAGGACAGCAGGTACAGCGGCTATATCTGTGACCTGCTTCACGAGAAAGCGGTGAAGAGCAAAATAGAATACATCCTTGACAAGAAGCGCAGGGAGATATACGGTGATATATATTCGGCCGCCCGTTCCTGAGCGGAAGGGGCCTGGAGGGGATGCTTTGGAATCCCGGTAAAATATTTGTGGATGGAGTGTGTAAATTGCAGGACAAAATGGAGGATACTATCGTAAAAATTTTAGCGGCACTGAACGAGGTGTCCGGGGATGTAAAAGTGGTTGCCATAGACGGACGCTGCGCCGCCGGCAAGACGACGCTTGCGAATAAGCTTGCTGAGGTTACGGGAGCAGGCCTGATTCACATGGATGATTTTTTCCTGCCGGAGGAGCTGCGCACGGAAGCCAGGTACAAAGAGACCGGCGGAAATATTCATTATGAGCGTTTCGCGGAGGAGGTACTGCCGGCGTTAAGAAACGCGGTGGGTTTTGAGTACATGTGCTATGACTGTGAAAATATGCGGTTTGGGGCGAAGCGGATGGTTCCGGCAGGAATTCTTCGTATCGTGGAGGGATCTTACAGCTGCCATCCGAAATTCGGAAAATACATGGATCTGCGGATATTCTGTGATGTGAATCCTTTGGAGCAGCGAACCAGGATCAAGATGCGTGACGGCAGTAATGCGCTTCCGGTTTTCCTGAATCAGTGGGTTCCCAAGGAAGAAAGATATTTTGCCGCCTGTAAAATTAAGGAGCAGGCAGACATTATGATATGCACCAGTCCGCCGCTGCGCCATTGAAGGCGGCAATGGAAGCGGGGCGGCCCGGGCAGCAGCCTGCGGGTGCGGACAGTGATTTTGAATGCGGCAGAGAGGATGTAGCAGGATGTTTCGACGTTTTTTTCCTGATAATGAAGCGGATAACGCATATGATATAGATTATGAGGGACTGTACAGGCAGGGGTACAGAGGGATTATTTTTGATATAGACAATACGCTGGTGCCCCATGGAGCCCCTGCGGATGACAGGGCGGTTGCTCTGTTTGCAAGGCTTGGGGAAATCGGATACCGGACCTGCGCCTTGTCCAACAACAAGGAACTCCGGGTAAAAAGCTTCTGCGACAGGATTGGCGCGCAGTATATTTTCAAGGCGGGAAAGCCGGGACGTGCAGGCTATGAAAGAGCTATGGCACTTATGAAGACTTCTCCGGCAAATACGCTTTTTGTGGGAGACCAGTTGTTTACGGATGTGTGGGGGGCGAAGCGGGCAGGGATCGTGACTTGGCTTGTCAGGCCCATCCATCCGAAGGAAGAGATTCAGATTGTGCTGAAACGGAAGCTGGAGCGGATTGTGTTGTATTTCTATCACAGGGAAGGGAAAAGAAAGGGCGGGAAATGAGAGGCAGCATGAGGATCGACGGATGTACCCGTACCTGCGGGCTGATCGGAAATCCGGTGGAGCATACCATGTCACCGGCCATCCATAATACCCTGGCGCAGGCCCAGGGACAGAATCTGGTCTATGTGCCGTTTTGTGTGCAGCCGGGAGATGTACAGCAGGCGGTGGAGGGAGCCTGGGCGCTGAATTTGCTGGGCTGTAATGTGACGGTGCCCTATAAGAGCGAGGTGATGTCCTTTTTGAAAGAGCTGGATCCCCTGGCAGAAAGGATCGGGGCGGTAAACACACTTGTGCGGACGGAGGGCGGCTTTAAGGGGTATAATACGGATATGCCTGGTCTGCTCCGGGCCTTTGAGGCGGACGGCGTAAGACCCGGGGGAGGAAAGGTGCTGATTCTGGGTGCCGGAGGCGTGGCGAGGGCAGTGGCCGTGATGTTGTCGGATCTGGCGCCTGAGATCATCATCCTGAATCGGACGATAGAGAGGGCACAGAAAATTGCGGACGAAGTGAATGCTTATGCGGAACGGCAGCCGGTAAGGGCCATGGCCCTGGCTGACTGGAAACAGCTTCCGGCAGGGGAGCGTTACCTGGCCGTCCAGGCTACCAATGTGGGAATGTTTCCCCGGATGCAGGAGGCGGTGATTGAAGATCCGGACTTTTATCAGAGAATACATACAGGATATGATCTGATTTTTAACCCTGCAAGGACCAGGTTTATGCAGATGACAGAAGAAGCCGGGGGAAGGGCATACAACGGGCTGAAGATGCTTTTGTACCAGGGGATCATTGCCTATGAGCTCTGGACGGGAGCAGTGGTGACGGGAGAACTGGAAGAAAGGGCATATGCCGCGATGAAGCATGCCATGAAGCTGGAGGAATAATGCCGCGGACGGAGACAGGAGCCGCAGTATACGGTTTTGAGGGGGAATAAGGGGATGAAAAAGAGGCAGAATCTGGTTCTGATCGGATTTATGGGCAGTGGCAAAACCACGCTGGGAGTCAAGCTTTCTTACAGGCTGCGGATGCCCGTGGAGGACACGGACAAGCTGATAGAGCGGCGGGAAGGCAGGAGTGTGAACGAGATTTTTGCCGATGACGGAGAGGAGTATTTCAGACGGCTGGAGACGGAGCTGTTAGGGGAGCTGGGAGAAAAGGGCGGCGGCAGGATTTATTCCGTGGGCGGCGGCACGCCGGTGAGGGAGGAGAACCGTGGGCTTTTGAAGCGGCTGGGAAAGGTGATTTATCTTAAGGTTTCTCCGCAGACGGTGTACGAGCGGCTGAAGGACGATTCCACGCGGCCTCTTCTGCAGTGCCCGGATCCCTTAAGCAGAATCCGGCAGCTTATGGAAGAGCGGGAGGCGGCTTATGCGGACTGTGCGGATACGGTAATAAATGTGGAAGATTCCGATCTGGAGGATATTCTGGTCAGGATAGTGGAGGAGGCGGAAAAGGTGAAGCTGCTGGTCATTAACGGTCCCAATATTAATTTCCTGGGAATCCGGGAGAAAAACGTGTACGGCACCCAGAATTATCAATATCTGTTGGATATGATCAGGAAGAAGGGGGAGGAAACGGGAAGTGAGATCACCGTCTTCCAGAGCAATCACGAGGGCGCCATCATAGACAGGATACAGGAGGCGTATTTTGACGGAACGGAGGGGATCGTGATCAATCCGGGGGCATATACCCACTACAGTTATGCCATTCGGGACGCCTTGGCCAGTATTTCGGTGCCCAAGGTGGAGATTCATATATCCGATATTACAAAACGGGAGGAATTCCGGAAGATTTCGGTGACGGCATCGGCCTGTGACAGGCAGATTTACGGGCAGGGGCTGGACGGATACTTGCTGGCAATTGACCATATTCTTGACGGCAGAAAAAATTTTTGCGAAAACAGTTGAAATTAGTACGTTTTTATATTAAACTTAGAAAGAATTATTTTTGTGAACAGAATTAGGAGGAACATAGTATGATTTCTGCAGGTGATTTCAGAAATGGTATTACCATTGAACTCGATAACAATGTATATCAGATCATCGAATTCCAGCACGTGAAGCCTGGCAAGGGTGCGGCTTTTGTGAGAACGAAGCTGAAAAACGTTAAGAGCGGCGGCGTCGTGGAAAAGACCTTCCGTCCTACCGAGAAATGCCCTCAGGCGCGTATTGACAGAAAAGACATGCAGTACCTGTATCAGGACGGCGATCTGTATTACTTCATGGATACGGAAAATTATGAGCAGACTGCGTTAAATGCCGATACCGTCGGCGACGCGATGAAGTTCGTAAAGGAAAACGAGATGTGTAAGGTCTGTTCCCACAACGGCAGTGTATTCTCCGTGGAGCCTCCTCTTTTTGTGGAGCTGGAGATTGTCGAGACCGAGCCTGGCTTTAAGGGAGATACCGCTACCGGAGCTTCCAAGCCTGCTACCGTGGAGACCGGTGCACAGGTTTCCGTTCCGCTGTTCGTTGACCAGGGGGACAAGATTAAGATTGATACCAGAACCGGTGAATATCTGTCCCGTGTATAACTGACTGCATTATTTTCATACTGCCAGACTTGTAAGGCAACGGTGCTATTTACATGCACTGTTGTCTTTCTTTGTGTTCGGCCTGTGGTGCCGTGTAGGGCCGGCACAATCTGATTATTCTGAAACCATATCAAAAACACATCGGATAGCGGCACAGAAAGAGGACAAGTATGGAAATCAATGAATTTGCACGGAAGATCTGCAAGGCAGTAAAAAAGGAGCTGGGAGACAGCTACCGCACGGAGCTGAAGGAAGTGCGCAAAAATAACGGGGTGCTGCTTCACGGGCTGGTGATTATGCCGCCGGAAAGGAATGTGGCGCCTACCATATATCTGGAAACCTTTCACGCGGCGTATGAGGACGGGGTGACTTTCGCGGAGGTGCTGGGAAGGCTTCTTGAGATATTCCGGGAGGAGACACCCGGGAAAAATATCGACATGGATTTTTTTAAGTTCTATGAGAGGGTGAAAAACAGGATATGTTTTCGCCTGATCAACCGGCGCAGCAATGAGGAGCTTCTGCGGAACATACCGTATGTGGAGTTCCTGGATCTTGCCATCTGTTTCTACTATGCCTGCAGCAGCGGGATGCTGGGAGAGGGGACGATCCTGATCCATAATTCACACATGGAGCATTGGCATGTCAATACAAAGGACCTGATGAAGCAGGCACTGGAAAATACCCCCAGGATTTTTCCCGGCAGGCAGGCTTCCATGCAGGAGGTGCTGGAGGAGATAGCAGATCCCGGGGAGGATTTTTCCGGGCAGGAGATACCTCTGACAGTGCTGACTAATACCAGGCGTATCCAGGGAGCCGCCTGTATCCTCTATCCCGGCATGCTGGAGGAGATCGGAGCAGAGAAGCGGGATGGCTTTTACATTATTCCCAGTTCAATTCATGAGGTTCTGATTATGGAAAAGACCGGGGTGGAATCCCCTCGGGAAATGAAAAAAATCATATATGAGGTGAACAGACAGCATGTGGCATCGGAGGAGGTGCTGTCGGATAATCTCTATTATTATGATGCCCTGAGCGGGAAGATAAGAGTGGTGATTTAACCCTCTTTTTCTATATCTTAATAAAAATTTATAAAAAATAAATAATTCAAGGTAGACACACGGAACAATATATGATATTATAGTCAGGGTGATGTAATACTTTTGTAACAATTTGCATCCGTAGTCTAACGGATAGAACGAAGGCCTCCGACGCCTTTAATGCAGGTTCGAT
>CANPOY010000050.1 GCA_947575805.1 uncultured Lachnospiraceae bacterium | reverse complement strand
GCGGGCTTAGAGCCCGCGTCCCGAGCCACCCGTTTTACGGGTGGGGGCGACTTCTTTGATCCGTTTCGATTACTATTATTATCCTGTTTTCTTTCCCGGCTTCTTAACTGTTTTCATCTACATAGTTCTGCACTCTTCTCTGAATAACATCCGCCACATCTGCCGCCGGCTTTTGTCCCGTGAAAAAGCCGTCAATCTCCTCATTGATGATGTTCATTACCTCTTCATTATAATAGTACGGATTGTGCACGGATTCTATAAAGGCAATGAGCTTATCAAGCTGTTCCTGGTTCAGGGGATCGTACTTCACCTGTTCGCCGTTGATATAAATGCTCATATCCTGCTCTTCCACATGGGTCTCTCCGTTTTCGTCGGTCCATTCATAAGTAGGTCGCTTCATAGCTTCTTTTGACTTTTCAAGAAATATATCTTTCTGTACGGGGAAGTAACTGACTTTCTCCTGCCCCTCATCCGTCAGATAGTAACGCATGAAATTCCACGCCTCATCCAGATTCTTTGACTTGGCAGACAACACATACGTCCCGCTGCTCATCACATAGGATCCGTTTCCGCCATTGGTAGGAAAGCCCACATAGCTGACCTCCTCGCCGATCTGACCATTGATCGTATAAGCCAGATTGTTGAATCTCCAGAAATTTGCCTCCAGAAGCAGCGTCCTGTTCTGCCGGTACTGTGATTCATAGGTATCCCAGTATTCCTGCCAGTACCCTTCGTCATAGACACCGGAGTTTTCCCCCTCCTCTGCAGGAAGATTCTTTGCGTATTCCATCATGGAAATGAAATCATCCGTATTAAAGGCACATTTCCCGGTAGACAGATCTACAAACTGGTTGCCGCAGTACCGCATCACCATATTTATAAAATTACTGCGGGTGGTATTGCCGCTGAATGCCTTGGCGCCCTCATCCATGCCGGCCAGTACCTGCTGCATATCCTCCATTGACCAGGTTTCTCTGTCTCCTACCAGGGACTCCTTGGCAATCACGGTATAAATCTCAAAGTCCGGCACAATATAATACAGCTTTCCGTCTGTACGATATGCGTCAAAGGCATTTTCCATAAACTCTTTCTGGGACAGCTCCTCGTCCTCAGCGATCAGCTTGTCAATGTCAGCAAGAAAACCCTTGGAAATGTAATTATTGATGGGCAGCTCGCTGAACGAATTGTTCACCAGTATATCGGGCATATTCCCGGAAATAATATCGTTGTTCAGCTGCGTGATACCTGCATCATAATTGTCATAGCTGTTAAAAGTATTGTATTCCTTGAGGACGATTCTGTACTCCGCATTATTCCTGTTATACTCAATCACACGCTTTTTCAGCTCGGAATCAACAAAATTACCGCCCAGCACCAACACCTTCTTGTCCTGAATGTCCTCCGGTGCCACATGAGTAAAGATGCCTGCCTTGAGACCGGAATCATAGTCCTCCTGATAAAAACCCATGAAGGAGTTCTCATCAAGCTCAACGATTCCCCTGACATTCTGGATATACAGATCGGAGTTGATATAATTCACCATGAGACGGCCCGCCTCGTCTCCCTGATCCCAACAGTAAATGCCGCCGTTTCCCGTGTAGATCAAATCATGGAAACGTCCGGGCATCATCACATTATAGTCATAAGTGTAGGAAATGGTACTTGGAAAATCCTTAATATCTCCCACTGTATCGGAAGCCACATCATATATGGTATAATACATCTTCTCCCAGTCATCCTCGTCCCGGAAGGAAATAAAGGTGCTGCCGTCTCCCTTTGAAATGACCTGGTCACTGTTGGTAAACAGCGGCAGGGTTTCATCGGAAAGCTTCTGTCTCTCACCAACGGTTCCGTCCTTGCCGATTCTCGTCCTGTAATAACTGGTCTCGCTGTAGTCTTCGTTGTTCTCCACCTGAATCAGATACAGCGCATCATCCGATCCCTCCATCATGGCTGATATCCAGGTACGTTCACTCAACTCACCGAGGCTGGTCTCATGAAGCATCTTTCCCTCGGCATCCCAGCTGCATATGCTCAGTTCATTGGTCACCACAGTATTATCCGGATCTGACGAATCCTGAATGCGGTGGCTTTTGGTAGCAAAAACCGTCCCGTCCGACAGCATGGAAAAGGAAGAATAATTGGTGTATTCATAGATATTATCGGCGGGATCGTCAACGATGGGCTCTTCTGTATCCGGTTCTTCTGTATCCGGCTCTTCTGTATCCGGCTCTTCTGTATCCGGCTCTTCTGTATCCGGCTCTGCCACATCGGATATATCTGCACTGTCCTCCCCTTCCTCATCGGATGAGGCTGCATCCTCTTCCCCCTCGGCATCCTCTGTCACCGGTAATCTGGGAGCAATACCGACATTCGTCGGCCCGCCTCCCTCGTTATCCTCATTGTTCAGTCCGGGAAGTTCCAGCTTTACCACCGAAACGTCACTTCCGTCCCCATTCATGGAAATCAGACGATAATCGTTATCCGTAAATGAAACGCTCCAGTCATTGACTCTGACCAACAGCTTAACTTTTCCGTCCCTGTACGCGGAAGCCATAACTCTCATATCACCGGTCTGCGGATCGTACAGTTCCGGCAGCTCAATATCCTTTATTCTGTAGACATTTTCCTTTGCAAGAGCTGAATCCGCCTCATTCCCCCCTGCGTTGCCGCAGGCACACAGCCCCACGACTCCGGCCAGAACCAGCCCCAGCAGGCTCCTGCTTCCAAATCCTTTTTTCATACTAACCTCCCTGTCGCAGCTTTGCTGCGACACAAAATACCAAGACCAACAAGTTGGCCTGTAAATGAAATCTCCGATGATGTCCTTTTAGATTCTCTGGTTCCTACGGCCAAATCGGTCATACCTCTGGTTGCTTCGGTTTTTTTGCCCGCTTTTCTTTTCTGAACGGCTTTTCCTTTTTTACGGGCTTCTCCCCGGATCCGTCCGCCTTTCTGCGCTTTCTCTCCAGACGCTTTGCCCGATGTTTCTCTACTGCCCTCTCGGCCTTATCCTTCACAAACAGCCATGCACTCCTGAGCGTCCATCCCTTATGCTTCCACCAAATGCCGAAGGAAACAAGCGCCAACACTATAACATACAGCAGAAACAACAGCTCAAACAGCGTGATAACCGCCAAAATGTCCTCATAGCCTCTGGCTATATTCTCCCAGTAAGGATAAATAATGGCCCTGCCGTTCATGGAGCGGGTACCGAACTCGGTAATCTTCTTCAACCTGGAAGCAAAGGAATAGCGGGAGGTATTTTCCAGTACCTCCGTCTCCTTCTCCGAGGTTCCCAGCTTTTCCCGGACAAGCTTCTCCGCAAAGCCCGTAACCGGATTCGGCATTATGATTTCATAGTGATTCAGCCCGTTACAGCTCCCCAGCTCATCCAGTGTCTGATAGGAAACATAAACAAGGGTCCCTTCCAGCCCTGCAGACTCCTCCAGCCTTCCCGACGGTCTCTCCACCACACCGGCAATTATATGAGGAATCCCTCCGATTTTGACTGTCATCCCCGCCACATTATTGGAGCCAAACAGCTGCCACGCGGCATCCTGATCAATGATACAGTAATCCTGCATCAGATCATTTCCCGAAAAGTAAGAGCCGGAAAGCAGCTTCAGCGGATGGAAAAGAAAGAAGTCTCCGCCGATACCGATGGCATCTGCCGATAACGTGGATTTGTCGCTGGACAGAGTGACCTGCCCATCCGCGCTGTATGCGTCCGCCCACAGCCTTGCACTGGGATTTTCCGATTCCTGGATCACGGAAGCTTCTGTTAGAGCCCCATCCACGGAATGCTCAAAATCTATGATCCGATCCTCTGTGATCCCGGCATTCACTGAAAAGAAACAGCTGACCTGGGCTACGTCCTTCTTGTCGCTCCACCGTTCCGCCATGGTCTGAGATTCCTGTGCTTCTCCCAGACTGCGTGACACAAAGAGCAGGATCAGGAAGATCAGGAAAGATACGCCTCCGCTGATTCCTAATACTATTTTCTTCATTGCCTGCCTCATTTCCCTAATAAGTTAATTGTCATTCCGGCATCCGCACCAGCTTGCCGGCTTCCACAGGCTTGTTGGCCGTGGTAATCACATACTCATATCCGTTTAATGCGCCGCTGATAGCAGATTGGGTATCATCGCTGGCCAGCACCTCCACATCCACGCGGGTAGCCATATAACGGTTGCCCAGCGGGCTGGGCTTGCTCTCCACGATCAGGATAAACTTACCGTTGCTGTCCTCACGAATGGCACTGTTGGGAACGATTATGTCATAATTGGCACTCTTCTGTCCCACGGAAACAGAAAAACTTTGACCTGCCGTCACATTTCCCGTCACATTAAAGGTCAGCTGCTTCTTCTGGCTGGGATCCTGCTTATCCGGCTTGATGCTGGCCAGAGTCACCTCTACATCATCATATCTCCAGGCATTCACCAGATCTGCCTTATCCCCCACTGAAAGGCGCTTTGCCTGCTCGTTGGTCACAGAAAAGCTCAATGTATAGCCTGCTCCCTCCGGCTGCAGTACCACTACCGGCGAAGACGCAGAGGTATTGTTTCCGGCGGTTACGTTAACCTGGGTGACCGTACCGGATATATCTGCAGTAACGGTGGCATTCACCGACTTTGCAGTCAGCTCGTCTACGGTCGTCTGGGCTTTGTCGATCTTATCGAGCTGCTGCTCCAGCTTAATGACATTGTTAATATTATCCACCAATGACTTCAGCTCCGCCTGCTTCGCATCCAGATCTGCCTGCGCCGCTGCCAGCGCTTCCTCTGCCGTCTTCTTGCCAGCCTCGGTAGTCGTGGTCGCCGCTGTCTGATCCTTTTGAAGATTGTATAACCGAAGCTTCCAGGTTTCCAGGTTTGCCTGCAGGTTTGCCACTGTCACAGGCCTGCCGTCCCTGACTGCCGCCGCCTGGTTGTATTCATTCTGCGCCGTATCCCGGATTGCCTGGGCATTGCAGACTGCCGCCCAGGCATTGTTTACGGTTTCCTCATCGCTGCCGTTTTCCACTGCCGCATTGTAATTATCCTGAGCCGTAGCCAGCGCCGCTTCTGCATTGTTCAGCGCATTCTGCTTATTGTTCACATTTATCTCATCCTGCGCCTTCACAGCCTCGGAACTCTCGTAAGCAATCTGTGTTTCATGATCCTTAATAGCCTGCTGGATCTGCCCCACCAGAACCTCATAGGAAACCCCCTCCGGGTTCGCCGGTATCGCCGCATCCGCAGCCTTCTTCGCTTCCTCTGCAGCCTTCTTCGCTTCCTCTGCCTTCTTCACCGCCGCCTGAGCATTTGAAATCTGCTTACGGTATACCTCAACGGACACACCCTCGCTGGCGGAATAAATATTTGAGGAGGTGATCTCCGCCGTAAGCAGCATCAGCTCATATTCATCCTGAGCCGCCTCCAGCGTCTTCCTGGCCTCCTTCAGTTCGTCGCTTTCCGCATCTTCCAGATAAAGAAGCACATCTCCCTTCTGTACCGTCTGGCCTACCTTGACGGCTACGCTGGAGACCTTTCTTGTCTCGGTGACCTTTACCTCGTAAGGGTCTCCGCTTTCCACCACGCCGGTACCCCTGATCTTCGCCGTAATGGTGCCGGACTGAGCGTAGCTGGTGGCTACCTCTGGAAGGGAGTAGTTCATGATACTCTGAGAGAAAAACGTGAGCACAAGCATCACTGACAAGAATATGATGGCTGCCGTTTTCACCCATTCCCTTTTGTTTTTTTCGTTCTCTTTCATTTTCTTTTCCTCTCTTACCTCATATATTAATTTTTGATCAATCGCTCTTTCCATTAGCAACCTGAAACCCGCTCAGCCTTTGATACCTCCCTGGTATGTGATGCCATTCACCAGATAATCCTCTCCGTAAAGGAAGATCAGAAGGCTTGGCACCATATAGATAGTTGCCACGGCAAAGGCCAGCCCGATCTCTCCCGCATTGATCTTACTCAAGAATACTGACAGCGGATGCTTCTCCGCGTCCGACTGCAGGATCAACGGCTGCTCCACCATATTCCAGTAGTCGATAAACACCAGGATCGCAGCGGAGCAAATTGCTCCCTTGCAGAGCGGCATACAGATTTTCTTATAAATCTGCCACTCTCCCGCCCCGTCTATCTGGGCTGCTTCCATCACCGACGTAGGAATACGCCGCATGAACTTGGTCAGCAGGAACACCGCAAAGGGAGAGAAGATACCCGGCAGCCAGATCGCCCAATTGGTATCCAGCAGATTGAGCCAGTCGCTGACCAGATAGTTTGGCACCAGCGTCACCTGATAAGGCATAAGCATCAATATGATATAAGCAAAAAATATAATCTCCCGCAGCCTGCCCCGGTATCTGGCAAAGCCATAAGACGCAAGGGAGGCCACAATCAACTGGAACACCACGATAGGGCCCACCAGAACCACGGAATTCCAGAATTTAAACAAATAATCCGGGCTTTTAAAAAGCACTGTGATATACTGGCTGAAGGATACCATATCGGGAATGAACTTCAGATTCACCTTCTCGGATATGTAAACTTTCCCTCCGCTGCTGTTTGTGGCAAAGACCGAACCGTAATTGGCTGAAATCTCCGACGACGTCATGAAAGAATTGGTAATTGTCAGCACGATCGGCGCCAGAAACAACACGGCGAAGAAGGCCGCCACGACGGTGGCCAGAGTAATCCTGACCCTGGAAAAAAACTTCTTCCGGGCAACTATGCTCTTTCCGGGGATGGCCTGATTTTCGGAAACAACCTTTTTTCCGGAAATGACCTGATTTTCTTTCATCCTTCCACATCCTTTCCGAATCTGTCCTCCGCGATAAACAAAACGCCGATTATCACGATCATGATCAGGGACATCAGAATCGCCGCAGCCGACAGGGTCTGATAATCCAGATTCCGGAACTTATTGTTCATAAAATGCTGCAGCATATATACCGTATCCGTGGGATAGTCTCCCGTGAGCAGGTATACTTCTCGAAAGATTTTAAAGGAGCTGATCAGCGACATGATCGTCACAAACAGCAGGGAGGAGGACAGATACCTGATCTTGATGTAGAAAAAGGTCTGGAAAGGTGTGGCACTCTCCAGTGTCGCCACCTCCAGTATATCCTTGGGGATACTGGCCAGGGCTGCCATGAAGAGAATCATATTGTAGCCCAGATTCTTCCACAGGAACAATATGGCCACCACCACCAACGCATATTTGGACTTCATCCAGTCGATTTTATCCAGGCCAAACTTTCCCAACATTTCATTCATAGCGCCGTTATAATGAAAAAGCACCTGCCAGATCAGCACGATGGAAGCCACTGGCACCATCAGCGGACTAAGGAAGAAGGTCCTGAACTGGCTTTTAAACGGTATCTTTGACTCCAGTACAATAGCCAGAATCAGGGACAGTACCACCGCCAGCGGCACTGACACCACCGAAAACATCCATGTATTGTGTACTGCTCTTTTAAACGCGGAATTTGCGATAATGTTCTTGAAATTTTCCAGAAAAACAAAATTGGCGCTGACCGGATTATCGACCATGGAATACCAGATGACCACGATGAACGGCAGAATAAAGAACGCCAGGACGCCGAGGAAACTGGGGGCAATAAACACCCCCGAGCTTACCTTCAGCTTCCTCTCGCTTCTCGTTGTCTTAATACGCTGTCCGCTTCGCTCTGCTTTCTTTTTTGCCGCAATATTCTGCTTTCTGCGCGCCGCAGGCACTGCCATGGACGCTTTTGCCTCTTTCCTGCTCACTTTTCTATTCACCTTACATTCCCCTGACTGTTCAGCTGTTCTCACCTACATACATGGACACCCTGCTCTGAATCGTGCCCATAACCTCCTCCAGGCTCTTCTGACCCTGGAAATAGGGCGCTGCCTCCTCACTGATAATGGTCAGCACCTCCTCATCCCCGGAGGGTACCGGAACTGCCACCTCGATCAGCTGCCGCAGGGTCTCGATCTCTTCCTCCGTGCAGGGATGATAGGTATATGACCAGTCATCATAGCCGAAACCGCCCATTCCGGCTATAATCGGTTCGCCGTCCTCATCCAGTACAAGCTCGCCGTTCTCATCCGTAATATACTCCACCTTGCTGGCCTCCTCAATCTCCTTCTCCAGCTTATCCTTCTGGCTGGAGAAACCCCAGGAGAACATATCGTCCTCATTGCTTAAGAGACTTTCGATGAAGGCCCAAGCCCCTTCCTTGTGCTTGGACTTATCGGTAATGCCGTAAACACTGCTGCAGTGCAGCAGGCAGGCCATACTGCCGTCCAGCGTTGGAAACCCGATCCAGGTCACCGGCTCATTAAACATTGCTTCCGCCACCTGGACATCTTCACACTGGTTAATGGTGTCCGTATACAGCAGCAGCTTGTCGGTAGCCATCTTGGTAGGCATGGATTCCCGTTCTTCATCCCAGTCATACTCCTCGGGGAAGCTTGCCGCGAACTCCAGGATCTTCTTAAAATCCTCGGTATCAAAATTGCAAGTGCCGTTCACCCAATCGATAAAGTTATCCTGATTAAACATCAGAAACGTCCTTAAGATCTCGTCCCGGCTGGCATACTCAATAAGCTCCGCATCGGGATACTCCGCCGCAAAGTCTATAATGTCCTGCATGGACCAGCCCATCCTGTCCCCCACCTTGGAGGCCTTGCCCGCTATGCAGGAAAGTTGGAAGTTCTTGGGAATTCCCACAAGAATATCCCCGTAGGTATAGGCATTGAGCGTACTCTCTATAAAGGAATCCCTGCTGAAGAGACTGCTTTCTTTGAGAAATGAGTTCATATCTGCCAGAACACCCTTATCCGCAAGCTTCTCCACCTTTATATTTCCGTTGGAAAGATCCAGGATGTCCGGACATTTTCCCGAAGTGATTTCATTGTTCATGTTTGCAATGGCATCATTATATTCTATGTCGCTGTTGTAATCGTAATATTCCTTGACGGTGACATGATATTTTTCATTGGCCTTATTAAAATTAACTGCCGCTGCCTTAAGCTCCTGAGACATGGTAAATGCGCCTACCACAATTTCTTCCTTCTGTACCAGCTCCGAGGCTTTGGTTTTTTCCAGGACAGCCAATTCCGTCTCTCCCGTTCTCCAGTCCCTGATCATTGTTACCAGCCGGCCGTCCACGACGCCCGCCAAATCCACGTAATCCCCGTTAATATCGCTGTCAAGCCAGTTCAGCAGTTTCTCCCTGGTATCGGTTGCCAGATCATACTCATAGGCTCCTGTACCGTCATACAGCAGGAAGTCCTTCTCCATGCCCGCCGTCATATTTCTAATATCACCGGTTACCGGATGAGTAGTTCCCAGCTTTTTCCCGGCGAAATCCACCTCCGCCAGCACACAGCCGCCCTCGGCGCCACTCCAATCATAGTAAGCGATATACACCTTTCCGTCCTTGCCTTTGGCAGCACCCTGTATATAAGTATCGCTCAGCTCTACCTCACCCGCGTAGTTTCCCTCGCCGTCAAAAAGACAGACCTTACCGTCAAGTGCAAGATATATATGGCCCTCGTCGTCAACCACCATATACTGTATGTAACCGTTATCGTTGTCATCGCTCACATCGTCCGTAATATCCCGCATATATATCTTACCGCCGGACGTATCATATTTAGCCAGCATCAGCTGCCGACTATAGTTATCAAATTCGTCCCAGGAGCTCATCTCCCAGATCACGTGCAGGTTCCCGTCCTGGTCAGCGGCCATCCTGTTGGGATTCGCCGCCTCCGGCATCTCGCCCTTGTCAAGCTTAAATTCTTCCCTGGCATCGGAGGCCACATCGTAACAGTACGTGGTCCTGCTGATCCCCGTTTTCTCATCCCATATATGGGTAGTATAATACAGCTTCCCGTTCTCTAAAATAGGACTTGAAATATTCTCTGCGTCAAGGGGAATATACCTGGGCACATAGACGAACTCGTCTCCTGACGTCGCTCCGTCCATTTCCTCCCCTCCGCCGCAGGCGGCAAGGGAAACGGCAGTCAGCACCGCAAGTCCCGCTGCTAATATCTTCCTGAACTTATTTTTCATAAATACAACACTCCTTTTTTAAAAAAAGTTCAATATGCAGTCCACTGCATATTGAACATTATAGCACAGGTTATACAAAATGAACCTTAAGAATTTATGAATTACTGTATAAGAGTCGTTAAAATTGCAATATTTTCGTAACACTTACCGGATTCTGATGTACATCCGCTTTAATTCCAGGTGCCTCCTGCGATAGCGCCACATGCTTCCAACATGATTATAAAGCCAGAAAGAATGCACCAGCACACTGTTGAGACGGCCGATTTTCTGCTTGGTGGTATGCTGATAGTAGCTGCCGCCGCAGGTGCAGGCCTGCGTCCCCTTCTCCTTTACCAGCGCGATCAGATCCGACTCCGAAGTTATCTCTCCCGCAAATTCCGTAGCCCCCAGGCCGATACAGTCCAGCTTGTGGGCATCACTGCCTCCAAAGGCCGGTTTCCCGTATTCGGCAGCGATCTCCTGTGCCCTGGCGTTGCTCTCCTGCTCCTCACAGGCGTTAAAGCCCTCTATGAAATCAAACTGCTCCATAATCTCCGGCCTGTCCCGGTGCTTTCGGGTATTGAAAATACTCATATACTTCACGCCGCAGGGATGGGCAGGCCCCAGAATGCCTCCGTGTTTATGAACAATTTTAATCAGGAACTGCACCGGCAACCCCCGCAGCTCTAATATGGGAAGCTTCACATCCTCCGGCATAATCACCAGAATATGCCCGGCGTCAATGGTGTCGTATTCGATCCCCCTGAGCACCGTGAAATCCTGCTTCCTTTGACAGACGGGATTACGCCGCCAGGCCCGGTAGCCGTTATAGGAGTCATGGTCGGTAACCAGCATCCCGTCATAGCCATTTTCTATCAAAATGTCAATAAATTCCTCTACCGGCACCTTTCCGTCCGGAGAACCTTCTTTCGTATGGCAGTGCATATCAAATTTCATTTTCTCTTCTCCCTAGTCAACGCTCTTTAAGGATTCCGTCATGCTGATGTCCTCCAGCCTTCGTCCCATAAATTTATCTACCAGCCAGGCAAAGACAAAAGTCAGCAGGGCACTGTACAAAAAGCTCACCCCCTTGACCCTCACGTCAAAGGCAATCATATCCACCTGGATCTTACTCATGACAAAGGCGTGAAGAAAGTGCCCCAGTCCAAGCCCCAGCAATGCCCCCATTGCCGTCAACAGGATATTTTCACGGAATACGTAGCTGGCCGTCTCCTTTTTATAAAAACCCAGCACCTTCACCGTGGCAATCTCTCTGACCCGCTCCGTAATATTGATGTTCGTCAGATTATACAGGACAATAAACGCCAGCCCCCCTGCGCAGAGGATCACCACCAGCACAATCACGTCCAGACTTTTCATCATTGTGCTGATACGCTCCATGGTGTCGGCATTCACCGTGACATTTACCGTATCTTCCAGATTCATCAATGCTGCGGACAGCTTATGAGGGTCGGCATCCCCGGCCATATTGCCATAGACCATCCGTAGGTCAGGCTCCCGGCCAAAGGCCTCTGTCCAGGTCTCCGATGAGATGTAGACATAATTATTGATAAAGTTTTCCATGATCCCTGTGACCTTGGCCGACAGTGTATTCATGTCCCCATCTCTTAAGTATACCACATCTCCCGCCTGAATGCCATACTGTTTTGCCAGTTTATGTGTGACGACACACTCTCCCGGACCGGGATAGGAAATCTCCCTGCCGGTCTCCGTGTGCATATTCACATATTCACCCATCCGCTCCGAATCTCCTGCCACCAGATAGATAGATTTTACCCCTTTCTCCGTTACAATATCCATATTGGTTTCCATAACACGGAGATAATCTTCCAGCCCCAGCTCAGCCATCTCGTCCAGCCGGCTGTCAGTCTGGGGATCTGCGTCCGGTTTCAGACTGATCCCCAGATCATAGATCTGTATCTCATGGAACTGATGCTTTGCCACCTCAGCGATAGAATCCTCGATGCCGAAGCCCGTGACCAGAAGAGCCGTACAGCCGCTGATCCCCAGCACCATCATAATGAGCCGCTTCTTATAGCGGAAAATATTCCTCACCGAAACCTTTTTTAAGAAGCTCAAATGTCTCCACAAAAGGGGAATTCTTTCCAGGAATACCCGTTTCCCGGCTTTCGGCGATTTAGGCCGCATAAGCTGTGCCGCCACCTGGGACAGCTCCACCCTGCAGGAAAGCCAGGTAGTACCCACGGAACACAACAATGACACCGCCATGGAAATCACTGCCAGCTTCCAATCAAACAGGTAGCTGATAGGCACCGTACTGTACATCAGGCCGTAACCGAACCAGACCACCTTGGGAAATCCCCAGGTCCCCAGCAGGAACCCGCACACGCAGCCCAGGACTGCAGCCAGTCCCGAATATATCATGTACTTAGACATAATGGCACCGTTTCCATAACCCAGGGCCTTGAGGACACCGATCTGGGTCCTCTGTTCCTCCACCATACGGTTCATGGTAGTAATACAGACCATGGCGGCAACCAAAAAGAAAAAAACCGGAAAGATGTCGGCGATACCGTCTACAATGCCGGAATCACTCTCCAGACACACATATCCTACATTGGTATCCCTCCCCAGAACATAGGTATCCGGCTGCTTAATCTCCGCCAGCTTTCGCCTGGCATCCGCCAGCTCTTCCTCCGCATCCCCGATTTTCTCATCAAAGTCCTGCCTGGCAGCCTCGTATTCCCGCTCACCGTTCTCAAATTCCTGCCTGGCATCCGCCAGCTCCGTCTCCTTTTCCGCCAGTATCTCTTTGGAAGCAGCCAGTTCCTTTCTGGCTTCTTCCAGCTGCACTGCGCCTTCCGCCGCAGCCTTCCTTGCTTCCTCTATGGCTTTCTTGCCGCTCTCGATCTCCAGCTTAGCCGCCGCGAGCTTCTTTTCTCCTTCCTCCAGCTCCTTCTTCCCATCCTGCAGCTGCTTTTCGGAGGCATCCAACTGCAACCGGGCGTCGGTAAGGCTCTGAAAGCCCGCGTCGATCTGCTGCCTGTAGGTAACAATCTGTGCCAGGGCCTCTCCGTAATCCTCCTCACTGATCAATCCCAGTTTATGAGACAGCTCCAGCTTTGATGCCTCACTTTCCAGCGTCGCTTTCTGCAGTTCCAGCTGCGCCACGGCCGACGTCAGCTCCAGCCTGCCCCTATCCAATGCTGTCTGTCCTTCCTTGATCTCACTCCGGCTCTCCTCCAGCTTCTGCTGTCCTGCGACAAGCTCAGCCTCTCCGTCCGCAAGCTCCTTTTCCTTCCGGTCCAGTGTTTTCTTTCCGCCGGCAAGCTCCTTCTCCTTCCGATTCAGGGTCTCTTCCCCGTCTGCAAGCTCCTGCCTGGCATCCGCAAAAGCCTGCTCCCCTTCCTCCAGCTTTTGCCGGGCATCCGCCAGCTCCTGCCTGGCATCTTCCAGCTCCCTTTCGCCTTCCTCACGCTTTTCCGCAAGCTCTCGCTCCCCGTCCGCAAGCTCCTCCCCCGCCTTCGTCAGGACAGACAGATAACGTTTCTCCCCCTGGGCGTCGGTGAGTGCCTCCCAGAATTCCTCCTTCTCGTCGATGTAGTTTCGGTAGCCGTCTCCGTAGAGATCGTTGTCCTGGTCAAAGCGGACGTAAATCTCCGTATAATAATCCAGGGTAAAACCCTCCGGCAGCAGGTAAATGAAACCATTCAGCCGGCCAGTGCCAAGGGAGGTGCTTCCCCGCTCATACTGAATATACAGAGGAGACTGCACTGTTCCCACCACGGTATACTCCCTGTGGGCGAAATTCCCCAGGGTATCCTCCTCATTATCCTCCGCGAGACGGATGACGGTGCCGATCGCAGACTCGTCAAAGAAGTTGCTGTCCACCACGCACTGATCGCTTCCTGCAGGCAGATGCCCCTGCATCAGCTCTACCGTGTTTAAGGTTGCGGGCAGGCTGTAAGCCTTCAGCACCCCCTGACCTCCGTTTTCCGTCTGATAGATCACATCCATGGATACAGAGCCTTCCGCCGCCACCACGTCCTCCTGGTTTCCAAAGGCCCTCACATTCTCCTCCTCGAAGCCCAGGGTGGAAATCAGGCGCAGATCATAGAAGGAATGTCCGTCCAGATAGTCCTTCACTGTGACCAGCATGGCATCCCTAGCTACTTTCAGCCCCGCGAAAAAGCCCACTCCCAGAGCAATGATTGCGAAAATCGCCATAAAACGCCCCAGACTGGATTTAATTTCCCGAAATGTACTCTTTCTGATTTCCCTCATATGCTGCTACCATTCTATATTTTCCACATCCACTATATTTTCATTCTTCACCATGCTCACCACCGTACCGCTTTTCACCGTGATGATCCTGTCCGCCATGGCAGTAAGCGCCTGATTATGGGTAATCACAATCACCGTCTTTCCCATGTCCCGGCAGGTGCGCTGCAGCAGCTTCAGCACTGCCTTTCCCGTATTATAATCCAATGCCCCGGTGGGCTCGTCACAGAGCAGCAGCTTTGGATTCTTCGCCAATGCCCTTGCTATGGCTACACGCTGCTGCTCCCCTCCCGAAAGCTGTGCCGGGAAGTTCTTCATACGCTCCGCCAGCCCCACCTGCTCCAGCACCTCCGCCGCATCCAGGGGTTCCTTACAGATCTGCGCCGCCAGCTCCACGTTTTCCAGCGCCGTCAGATTCTGCACCAGATTATAGAACTGGAAAACAAACCCGACGTCATAGCGCCTGTACCCGGTAAGCTGTCTGTTGTTATAGGCGGAAATTTCCTGCCCGTCCAGCCATACCTGTCCTTCCGTCAGAGTGTCCATTCCGCCCAGAATATTTAAAATAGTAGTCTTCCCTGCGCCGGAGGCACCCACGATCACGCAGAATTCTCCTTTTTCAATTTCAAAATTCACGTCATGGAGGGCGGTGATTTCCACCTCTCCCGAATGATAAATTTTTTTCACTTTTTGAAAGCTGACAAAGCTGCCCATATTCCCTCCCGGAGACTGCATTAATAGAAGTAAGTATAGCACATTCCCTTGGCATCTTCTATTGTTTTTGGTATAATTTAGAGGATTTTAATCAATTGGGAGGCTATTTATGCTTTACATACACCTTGCCGCACTCTTTGGACTGCTCCTGTTCGGAGTCTGTTTCCTGTGCCGAAACCATCAAAGTAATTCCGGTCCTGCTGCGGCCTTCCTTCTCTTTGGCCTTGCCCTCACCCTGCGGCTGATCTTTGCAGGCTCTTCCCATGGCTTTGACAACGACACTGCCTGCTTTGCCGCCTGGGCAGACCGCATATTTCAGGTGGGGCCGGCTCGCTTCTATTCGGATACCGTTTTCACCGACTATCCCCCGGGATACATGTACCTGCTCTGGCCCGTTGGCGCCCTCCGTGCCCTTCTTCATGTGGCATACGGCTCCGCCGGTCATCTGACCCTATTAAAGCTTCCCGCCATTGTCTGCGACACGGCCTGCGGACTATTCCTGTACCGCGAAGCCGGACACCGGCCGGAAAAGGGAAAACAGCTGTTGTTCACCGCCGCCTATCTCCTGAATCCGGTCATTATATTAAATTCCTCGGTCTGGGGACAGGTGGATTCCGTCTACACCCTGCTCCTGGTCATCCTCTGCCTGAGCCTGATGAACAGGCGTACTCTGCCTTCCTGTGTTTCCTTTTTCCTGGGCCTGTTAATCAAGCCCCAGATGCTGCTGTTTGCCCCGATTCTGTTTATCGGGCTTCTGAACCGGGTCCTCTCGGCGTCCTCCGGTGAGGACGGTCGTCGCTCCGTTTGCCGCCGCCTGCTGCAGGTCATGGGACACGGCCTCCTCTCCCTTTCTGCCGCCCTGCTCCTGATCCTTCCTTTCGGGCCGGCAAACGTCCTTCGCCAGTACCTTGACACCGTGGGCTCCTATCCCTATGCTGCGGTCAACGCTTACAACTTCTGGGGCATGTTGGGCTTAAATTGGGTCAGCCAGGACAGTACCCCCCTGGGACTCCCCTGCCGCTTTTACGGCTGGGCTGCCATTGCCGCCACAGTGGTTCTGATCCTGTTCTTGGGAATCAGAATTCCTGGGATAAGGAGATTGGGGAGCAGCAGACCTGAGCCGAATTATCCGCTGCTGGCATCCCTGTTCATGTCCACTGTTTTTGTGTTCTCGGTGCGTATGCACGAACGCTACCTCTATCCTGCCGTAGTCCTGCTGCTGTTTGCCTGTCTCTTTCAGCCCTCCAAGCGGCTGTATTTATGCTACAGCGGCTTTTCCCTGCTGCACTTTTACAACACCGCCCATGTGCTGTTCTTTTATGATCCGGCACATTACAACCGCAAGGCGCCTCTGATCCTGCTGATCTCCGGGGGAACGGTTCTGTTTCTGCTGTTATTCTGGTCCGGCGTCATAAAAGCTTTCCGAACAGGCCGCCCGATCCTGCCGGACGGTCATTCTGTTCAGGATTCTGACCCTGATTATCTCTATACGCCATTCGACCCGGCCCTGGCGCCTACGGCCTCCCGGCCCTGCGTCCGCCTTCAGGGTGCGGACTATGCCTGCATCTTGGTCATCCTTTCCCTGTACAGCTGCTTTGCATTTCGGGATCTTGGCAGTCTGGAGGCTCCTACCACTCTTCTTTCGCTGACCAAAGGAGAAAGCATTGTGCTGGAGTTTGACCCGGCATCCGCGCAGAGCCTCCATGAATTTGCTTACTACATGGCGCCCGGACACAAACGGAGCTTTCTTCTGTCTGCCGGGGACAAGTCCGGCGGCTTCACGCAGATAGGCGAAATCACTCTAAACAATGTCTTCACCTGGCAGAAGGGGGATCTGGGAGGGCTTCCCACCGGAACAAGCCGGCTCAGCCTGACTCTGGACAGCCGGCAGGCTTCCCTCCTGGAACTGGTCTTTCTGGACGACGCCGGAAATATCCTTACTCCCGTAAACGCCGGAGACTATCCTGCACTTTTCGACGAACAGCAGCTTTATCCCGAAGAAATCAGCTTCAGAAATAGTATGTACTTTGATGAAATATATCATGCCCGCACGGCCTATGAATTTCTGAACGGATTGAACGCCTACGAGAACACCCATCCGCCCCTGGGAAAGCTCTTCATCGCTGCAGGCGTTGCGGTCTTTGGCATGAATCCTTTCGGATGGCGAATTGCTGGCACTCTCTTCGGCATCGCCATGATTCCCTTCGTCTATCTCTTTGCCAGAAAGATCACGGACAGCACGCCCCTCGCCGCCCTGGGCTGTTTCCTGTTCTCCTTCGACTTTATGCACTTTACCCAGACGCGGCTTGCCACCATCGATGTGTACATTACCTTCTTTGTCATTGTAATGTATTATTTCATGTACCGCTATGCCTGCCTCAGCTTTTACGACACCCCTCTGAAAAGGACCTTCCTTCCTCTGGGAGTCTGCGGTGTGTGCATGGGTCTGGGAATCGCCTGCAAATGGACCGGCGTTTATGCCGGCATCGGCCTGGCGCTTATTTTCTTCGGTGTCCTGTTACGCAGGTATCGGGAATACCGCTATGCGGCCGGAAATCCCGAAGGTTGTACGGCAGGTATTTCCCACGGCGATATTCTGAAAGGCTTCAGGCACTATATCCTGCGCACCGTCCTGTTCTGCATGGTGTTCTATGTCATCCTCCCCGTCCTGGTCTATCTGCTGTCCTACCTGCCCTTCCACGACGGCTCCGAGGACGGGCTACTGCTGCGCCTGCTGCATAACCAGGAGTGCATGTTCCGCTACCACAGCGAAATGAACTCCACCCACCCTTATTCCTCCTCCTGGTACCAGTGGCCTGTGATGGTGCGGCCCATCTGGTATTATTCCCGCATTGTCACCGGCTCCTCCGGTGCGGGCGGACTGCGGGAGGGCATCAGCGCTTTCGGAAACCCGCTGGTATGGTGGGCAGGTATCCCCGCCGCCCTGTATACTCTCTGTGTTCTCATTCGAAATCGGGATACCCGCCGCAGACAGGGACCGCTCTCCCAAACGGCACGGAAAAAGGACAGCACTGCCGCTTTCCTGCTCACAGGATATTTGGCACAGTATCTGCCCTGGTTCTTTGTCACAAGGGTTACCTTTATTTACCACTATTTCCCCAGCGTGGTATTCATAGTACTGATGATTGTCTTCTGCCTGTCCGAACTGAGGAAAAAGCTGAGCAGGAAAAGCTTTGCTTTGCTGCTCTGCCTTTACGGCGCAGCCGCCTTCTGCCTGTTCCTGCTGTTCTATCCTGTACTCTCCGGACAGCCTGTGGATGCCGGCTTTGTGACCGAATATCTCCGATGGTTCCGCAGCTGGGTTCTGACTGCCCGATAAATTCACGCCCTCATACGGCTCCCCAAGCAGTATGCTCGCCCTTCTTCAGTGCCTTGTCTATCCTGCCGTGGAGATCCTGGGAGCCGTTCCCAGGGGACACATAGCAAAGTCTTGCGGCCTTTGCCTGTATGTTATCTCTAATTCCATCACTTCCTCCGGTGGTCTCTATTAATTGAGTGTGAAGCAACAAATCTTGGCACATTGTTTTTCAGTATAACAGCTGTTCCGTGTTCATCCACTAATCTTGCTACTTTTTAAAAATTTTGATTTGCTTCCGTGTAACTGTCTC
>CANPOY010000049.1 GCA_947575805.1 uncultured Lachnospiraceae bacterium | reverse complement strand
TAGCAAAACTAATTGTACTTGGGGCTAGCCGTCGCGCCAGCGACTTGGTACAATATATAATAAGTGTGTCAAATCAATGAATCAGGAGGTGTGTTATGGCGACGGAAAAGAAAGGGGACTTGTTGGGAAATCTGAATATTGACAGGGCGGCTTTGGAAAGTAAAGCCGAGGAGATATTGGAGAGAGCGGTGGAGAAAAAGAAGGTCGGGATGTTCCGGGGGATTCAGACCAGGGTGATGATTGCCATGCTGGTCACAACGGTCATATCCGTGGGGGTTATTATGGGAATGGCAATCCGGCAGACGAAACTCGCGTTGACGGAACGTGTCAAGGGCGACATGCTGACCTTGGTGGAGGCTTATGGAGTCAATCTGGAAACGGCGGCCTTTGCGGCGGGAAAAGATGTGCCGCTTCAGGAAGGTCTGGAGAACATGTTCAGTCATGTGAAGCTGATGGAAATGGATTCCAGCTACATATATGTGGTGGGCGCTGACGGGACTATGCTGATGCACCCTACGGCATCCAAGGTCGGGCAGATCGCGGAGAATGAGGTGGTTTCCGGGCTTGTGAAGCAGCTGAAAAGCGGCGTTATACCGAAGCCGGCCGTGGTGGAATATGAATATAAGGGAAGTACTAAGCTGGCGGGCTATTACGTAATGCGCAGCGGCAAGGGGATCATGGTGCTGACGGCGGATAAGTCGGACGCATTCGGCGCCGTCAATGAGTTTGTCATCCAGAGCCTGATCACGGCCGCCATTATCCTGATCTTAGTAGCTGCCGGCGGAGCGCTGATTTCGCGCAGCATTGCCAAACCTATCAAGCTGCTGACTACCGTTGTAGATCAGACTGCAGGGTTTGACTTCAGGGAGAACAGAATCAGCAGGCTGCTTTCAAAGGGCGAGGGTGAGACGGCAGTTATGAGCTCTTCTCTGGAGGCAATGAGGGAGAACCTGGTCGATATGGTACATAAGCTTACGGATACGGCGTCAAAGCTTACGGACAATGCGGGCGGCCTGAAGAATATCGTGGAAAAGCTCAACAGCAATTCCTGCGATAATTCCGCTACCAGTCAGGAACTGGCGGCCAGCATGGAGGAAACCTCCGCTACTACGCAGCTGATTGACGAGAAGATGTCCGATATCAATGAGAATACGAAGAAGATTGGCGGCCTGACCAAGAAAGGCGAGCAGAACGCATCCGAAATCATCACGAAAGCGGAAAAGCTTAAGAGGAACAGCCAGGAAGCCAATGATAAGACCAGGGAAATCTATTCAAAGGTAAAGCAGGAATCCGATATTGCCATTGAGAAAGCAAGGGATATTGAACAGATCAATGCCCTGACAGAAGCCATCGCATCCATTGCCAGCCAGACGGAACTGCTTTCCCTGAATGCCTCCATTGAGGCAGCGAGAGCAGGCGAAGCAGGAAGAGGCTTTGCGGTGGTGGCAGGTGAGATCGGAAGCCTGGCATCCCAGTCCACCGAGACGGCGAACAATATTTCCAATATCGTGAACGGAGTCAAGAGCGCGGCGGAGAGCATGGAGACCTGTCTGCGCCAGATGATTACGTTTATGGAGGAGACGGTCATCGGGGACTACGAGAACTTTATCCAGGTCAGCGAAGAGTACAGTGCAGATGCCAGAGACTTCTCCGAAAGCATGCAGACCATCAACAGCTCTGTTGCCCGGCTGGAGGAGCATATTTCCGACATTACAAAGTCCGTGCAGGATATTAACGCTACGGTAAACGAGGCGGCAATCAGCATCAACGACGTTGCCGTCAAGGCTACCGACATGGTGGGATATGCCAACGACACCGGCGACAAGGCTGAAGAAAATGCAAGGTGTGCGGCCGAGCTGGAGGAGGTTGTAAGGAAATTTAAGATTTGACCGGTATTTTCGGCAAGGACGAATTTATCATCGGCCGAAGGGCATCTGCTGCCCGGGAAGCGCAGGCTTGTGATATAACGTATGACGGGGGACGGAAGGTCCCCCGTTTTTCGATTTTACCCGGCATGGGCGTTTTCTAACGGGTGAAGGTTCCGAGCTGCGCGTAGGCAACGACGAAGCACATAGCGGAACAGCAAGGGGTCTGCCGTGAGACGGAATCTGAAAGAAACTGTAGGCAGACCTCCGGCCTGACAGACAGGAACCGCATATAAGGCTCGGAAAGAATACGCACCTTAACTGGGGAGATTATATTTTCGTAAGATAGTGCAGATGATATACGTAACGGTTCAGTGCCCTGTTTGAACCGTTGCGATATAACACAGAAGCGATAAAACACAGAAAAAGATAGATCTTTCGAAAAAAGAATAATGGATTTGCTTTATCTATATATTTAGAATTGTTATGATTTGTATACTATCATATCATATATGTGGGACTTATCAAGGGAATTGGTATAAAATACGGTATATAATTATGGCATTACAAAACTGATTATGTCTGTACGAAATAGCTAATATCACCACTTGTTTTAATTTGCAAGTATTTTTTTCAAAAAATTACAAACCGGATTCTGGAAGATTTTTCTGAAACCCTTGTGGTTACGGTATTCTGGGGTATTGTGCCTTTCGGGGCATTTTGCCAAAAACCACTTTTTCTTTTTGAGACTGGATTCTATAAACTCACATGAAACGAATTTAGCAGGGTCGTTCATGGAAACTTACAGTATTTATAATATTTCAAAGGGAGAAAGGAAGAAAACAAAGATGAAAGGGAAAAAGTTTTTAGCATTTTCGTTGACGGTAGCTATGTTGGCGGGTAGTGCTCTGACCGTATCTGCTGCGGGTGTCGCAGACGTGTTCGACGCCGGGTATTATGCAGACAAGTACGGCGATCTGAAGACTGCTTACGGTGCTGATGAAGCGGCGCTCTTAAAGCACTTCATGACCAACGGCGCCAAGGAAGGCCGTGTTATGAACCCCATCCTTGATGTAGCGGCATATCGCAAGGCATATGCAGATCTGAATGCAACATTCGGTGATGACTGGGATGCGTATGTGGATCATTATCTTACTTATGGTATCAAGGAGAAGAGAACAGCCGGAGTCCTTTTTGAACTGGCTGACTATGCGGCAAAGAATCCTGATGTAAAGGAGACTTACGGTGATGATTACACAGAGATCGCTAAGCATTACTTAAATTTCGGCATTAAGGAAGGCAGGCTTGGTGGCACAATCGTAGAGGCAGCTCCCACTGCTCCTGCGGCAAGCGGTTCAGGCAGCGGCAGTTCAACGACTAAGCCGGAAGAGAAGCCTGTAACAACTGTGGAGACACATGAGCATGTATGGGTAGAAGTCGGCAGGAAAGCTGGTACATGTACCGAGGACGGTTATATAGATTACACATGTACTGTTCCCAAAATGTATCAGGTGAAAGATGACAAGGGTAATCTGATTAGTACGGAACTTGTTATAGGCGCAGACGGTAATCCTATATTTTGTGATGCAAAGAAAAGAGAAGTGACAGGCAAAGGGCATGTCCCTCCCACAGACGCTAATGGTAATAAGGTAAATTATTATTGTGTACCTGCAACTTGTCTTTCTGCCGGCGTAGAGAAGTATACCTGTGCAAGATGCGGTGAGCATGTAGACAATATTCTGCCTAAGCTTGAGCATGTTTTTGAAAATGATTATGTAGTTGATCCTCATGGCTGTACGCCTGAACTGGCAGGATACACTGTACAGAAGTGTTTCGCAGGATGCGGGCAAACCAGAAAGGTTGATTACACTTATCTGGATCATCAGGTTGCTACCTATGACCTTGACAAGAAGGAAGCTACCTGCTCAAGTATGGGTGAAGCATGGGGAATCTGCTCTGTATGTGCTGCAAAGGTAAAGCAGACTATTCCGATGAAGGAGCATGAATTTACGAAGCTGGTTACGGTTTATGTCGATTCTTATACACAGGATAAGGCAGCACCTTGCCATGACGAAGTTGAACTTACCGTCTGCAAGAACTGTTCCATGATCAGAAAAGATCCCACTGGTGTAAATGTGAAGGCACAGTTTACTCCTTGCGTGGATACGGCTGAGAATGGGGGCAAGGGTGACGGATATTGTGACGTTTGCCTGCGTTCTATGAAGAGAAACCACACAAATCAGGTTATGCAGTATATTCCGGGTGATACTCTTGACGATAAGAAAGGTCAGTAAGCCCAATTTGTTTTTCAAACCCTGCTAAAGTTTGATGAAAAATATCCCAAAGCGAAATGAAAGTTTTGTGGCGGGATATTTTTTATTCCCCCAGGCAGACATTGCCTGCCGAACAAAGTGCAAAGGATCCTGCTTCTGGAGGATTCTGGCAATTGTCGGGAGGGTCAGAGTTATCAGAACAGGAGGAAACAGATTATGGATGCACAGAAACTGAAATCGTCTGTAGGCGAAAGAATTCGCAATTATCGTATATCGAACAGCTATACTCAGGCGGATTTCGCGGAAAAAATTGACATATCCATAAATTTTCTCTCTGAAATAGAGAACGGCAAGAAGGGGATGTCCCAGGAAACCTTGTATAAGCTTTGTGAGCATTTTGGCTTGTCCGCAGATTATATCCTGTTTGGGAAGGAGGAGGCTGCTGACGCTTCTTTCCCGGCCAGTGCGCTGGACAATACCGAGCTGAAGACCCTGACGGATTTCCTGGTTTCCATGAGGGGGGTCTTTTCATCCGAACCAGGGTGATCTTACTGTTATATACTATCTTCAAATTTTGCAATGCTTTCCGCTCTGACGGCAGTCTTCAGTCACGTGTTCAGTGCTTGCAGGTTCGCAGCATCTCCAATTCCTCTCGGCTTTTTGCATGAAACAACCGGATCCAGTCACCCGGTCTGTCTCCATGCAGCTTTTTCCCCGGATCGATGATCTGTAGTTTTACATTGCCTCTGATGCCGTCGTTTCGCCCCAGCGCAATATCCGGGATACCGAACTTTCGGCGGCAGCGTTTCCGCAGACGGGGGATTTGTTAAGGAAAAAATGTTATTGACAAGACGTATACCCGGTAGTATGATCTTGATAAATAGTTTGAAGGTCTAATTACTTGATTGCCAAACAAATAGATAATCAAACTATTAGATGTAGTAAATAAAACTAGGAAAAGAGGAGAAAGACATGTTAGAAAAGGTGAAGGCAGTAATTGAGGAAAAGCTGAATGCGGATGGCGTTGAAATCACGGAGAGCACCAGCTTCAAGGAGGATCTGAATGCGGATTCCCTGGATCTGTTTGAGTTGGTTATGGCTCTTGAGGATGAATTCAATATTGAGATTCCTTCCGAAGAGCTGGAGAAGCTGGTTACTGTAGGAGATGTGCTGAACTACTTGAACGATAAGGGTGTTGCGGAATGAAGACGAGAGTTACAGAGCTTCTGGGAATTGAATATCCCATTATCCAGGGCGGCATGGCATGGGTAGCGGAGCATTCTCTGGCATCGGCAGTTTCTGAGGCCGGAGGCCTCGGACTGATCGGCGCCGGCGGCGCTCCCGCTTCTTTCGTCAGGGAAGAGATTCGAAAGGCTAAGGAACGGACGGGAAAACCTTTTGGTGTAAACGTCATGCTGATGAATCCGGAGGCAGATGAGATTGCCAGGGTAATTGTGGAAGAAGGCGTCAAGGTGGTGACCACCGGCGCAGGAAATCCCGCTAAATACATGGCGATGTGGAAGGAAGCCGGGATCCGGGTGATTCCTGTGGTGGCAAGCTCTGCCATGGCAAAAATGATGGAGCGTGCAGGCGCCGATGCGGTGGTGGCGGAAGGAATGGAAAGCGGAGGACATATCGGCTCCCTCACTACTATGGCGCTGGTGCCCCAAGTGGTGGATATGGTTGGCATACCTGTAATTGCAGCCGGAGGTATCGGGGATGGACGCGGTTTTGCGGCGGCTTTGATGCTGGGCGCAGAGGCAGTCCAGATAGGTACGAGATTCGTGGTGGCAAAAGAATCCGTGGTACATGCAAATTATAAAGAAAAGCTGATCAAGGCGAAGGACATTGACTCCGAGGTTACCGGAATGAGTACGGGGCATCCTGTTCGTTCCCTCCGCAATCATATGACCAGAGAGTATCTGCGGCTGGAGAAGGAAGGCGCCGGCTTTGAAGAGCTGGAGAAGCTGGGGCTGGGAGCGCTTCGCAAGGCGGTTGTGGAGGGCGACGTGATAAACGGAACCGTTATGGCGGGGCAGATCGCCGGTCTGATCAGCCGGGAGCAGACCTGTAAGGAAATCATTGAGGAGATGATGGAGCAGGCTTATGAGCTACTGAAGAAAGGGAACGGCTATGAGTAAGACCGCATTTGTTTTTCCGGGACAGGGTGCGCAGTACCCCGGTATGGGAAAGGATTTTTATGATACCTTCGAGACGGCCCGGAAGGTATATCAGCTGGCGCAGGAGGCTACAGGCCTGGATGTGGCGCAGCTGTGCTTTACGGAGAACGAACAGCTGAATATCACCGAATACACGCAGATTGCCATGCTGACCACGGAGGTGGCGATCTTAAAGGTGCTGGAGGAGAAGGGAGTGAAGGCGGACTGCTGTGCAGGCTTAAGCTTGGGCGAATATGGGGCACTGGCGGCAGCGGGGGTTATGGACCTGAAAAGCCTCTTCAGGCTGATCCGAAGCAGGGGGATTTATATGCAGGAAGCATATCCCACAGGCGGAGCCATGACGGCCGTGCTGGGGCTGAATGCAGATGTTATCGGTCAGATCTGCGAGCAAACACAGGGAATCGTCTCCATCGCCAATGACAACTGTCCCGGACAGATTGTTATTACCGGTGAGGAGAAGGCGGTGCAGGCGGCAGCGGAAAAGCTGCAGGCAGCAGGAGCCAAAAGATGTGTACCCTTAAAGGTCAGCGGTCCCTTTCATTCCGCACTGCTTACGGGGGCAGGAGAGAAGCTGGCAAAGGAGCTGGAGCAGGTGGAGGTGCACGATCCCGTGATTCCTTATCTGTGTAATGTGGAGGCGGACTTTGTGACGGATGGAGGCAGAGTGAGAGAGCTGCTGGCAAAGCAGGTATCCGGCACAGTAAGGTGGCGGGAGAGCATGGAGCGGATGATCGCGTCAGGTGTGGATACCTTTATCGAGATCGGACCGGGTAAGACTCTCAGCGGATTTGCGCGGAAGATCAGTACTGCCGTGACCATGAAGAATGTGGCTGTGGTGGAGGATATGAACAGACTTCTGGGAGATAAGTAACAGGTCGTTTGTGCGGCGGGCGGCGCAAACGTCGGGATATTGGCTGCCCGCGGAAAGGAAATTCGCAGCATGGGCATTAATATGGAAACGGCAGATAAGGAATTAATCGGAAAGGTTGCACTGGTCACAGGGGCCAGCCGGGGAATCGGAAGGGCCATTGCATTAAAGCTGGGATCAATGGGGGCTTTGGTGCTGGTGAATTACGGCGGCTCTGCGGATCGGGCTGCGGAGGTAGTGGAGCAGATAGAAGGTCTGGGCGGAAGCGCGGAGGCTGTCTGCTGTGATGTGGCGGATTACGCTGCCTGCGGAAGGATGGCGGAGGAAATCATAGGGAAGTACGGCAAGGTAGATATTCTGGTGAACAATGCGGGAATTGCCAGGGATAACCTGATCATGCGCATGTCGGAGGAGGAGTACGACAGTGTGCTGAATGTGAACCTGAAAGGAGCCTTTAACACGATCCGGCATCTTTCACGCTGTTTTCTGAAGCAGCGGAGCGGAAAGATTATCAACATTTCTTCAGTGTCCGGCGTCCTGGGAAACGCGGGGCAGGCAAACTATTCTGCCTCCAAGGCGGGATTGATCGGACTTACAAAGAGTGTTGCCAGGGAGCTTGCCGGCAGGGGAATCTGTGTCAATGCGGTGGCTCCCGGTTTCATCGATACGGAGATGACTAAGGCGATGCCCGAGAAGACCCGGGAAGCGGCAGTGGATATGATTCCCATGAAGAGAATGGGGCTGCCGGAGGAGATTGCGGAGACGGTGGGATTTCTGGCGGGAAGCGGTGCGGACTATATTACCGGCCAGGTGATTTGTGTGGACGGCGGCATGGCGATATAAGCAGCCGCCTTTATGAATGCCGGGGCTGAACTGATGTGAGGAGAAGGTCCGATTTACTTCGGCAATTTGGGCTCACAGCGAAGCTGTGACATGGAGGTTGACATGAGAAGAGTAGTGGTGACGGGCATGGGAGCCGTGACTCCCATCGGCAACAGCGTGGCGGATTTCTGGGAAAGCGTAAAGCTGGAAAAAACAGGCTTTGCGCCCATTACCAAATTTGACGCCGCCGATTACAAGTGCAGACTGGCGGCGGAGGTGAAGGACTTCGACCCCGAAAAATACATGGACAAAAAAGCAGCCAGACGTATGGAGCTTTTTTGCCAGTATGCCGTGGCGGCGGCCGGAGAGGCGATCAGGGATGCCGGTCTCGATATGGATCAGGAGGATGCGTGGAAGGTGGGCTGCTCTATCGGCAGCGGAACCGGAAGTCTCCAGGCGATAGAAAGAGAGTACGGAAGACTTTTGGAGAAGGGACCCTCCAGAGTGGGGCCTTTGTTTGTACCTCTGATGATTTCCAACATGGCGGCCGGCAATGTGAGCATTATGTATGGTCTTAAGGGCAAGAGCCTGAATGTGGTGACGGCATGCGCCACAGGCACGAATTCCATCGGCGAGGCATTCCGCACGATTCAATACGGCGACGCGGATGTGATGGTGGCCGGTGGTACGGAGGGAGCGGTTACTCCTGTGGGTATAGCCGGGTTTACGGCGCTAACGGCCCTTACGGACAGTACGGATCCGGAGAGATGTTCCATTCCCTTTGACCGGGAAAGGAGCGGCTTTGTCATGGGAGAAGGAGCGGGAGTCGTGGTGCTGGAGGAGCTGGAGCACGCCAGGAAGCGGGGGGCGCATATTTATGGGGAGGTGCTGGGCTATGGCTGTTCATCGGATGCCTATCATATCACCTCACCCGCCGAGGATGGTTCAGGAGCAGCCAGGGCTATGTTGTGCGCTCTGGAGGACGGTGGTGTCGCACCGGAAAAGCTTACTTATATTAATGCCCACGGCACCAGTACCCACCATAATGATCTGTTTGAGACCAGAGCCATCAAACTGGCTTTTGGGGAACATGCAAAGGAGCTGAAGATAAATTCTACCAAGTCCATGATCGGCCATCTTCTGGGGGCGGCGGGAGCAGTGGAGTTTATTGCCTGCGTCAAGGAGCTGGAAGAGGGCTTTATTCACAGAACCGTAGGACTGCAGGAGTCGGACGAAGAGATGGATCTGAATTACTGCAAAACGAGCTATCAGGAGGAGGTGCCCTATGCCCTCAGCAATTCGCTGGGATTTGGAGGGCATAACGCCAGCATTCTGATCGGTAAGGCCGATTAAATAAGGAGGGCTTTAGCATGGCATTGTATACTGCAAAGGAGATCATGGAGATTATTCCCCACCGTTATCCCTTTCTTTTGATAGATACTATAGAGGAGCTGGAGCCCGGTGTGCGGGCTGTAGGGAAAAAGTGTGTAAGTATGAATGAACCCTATTTCCAGGGACATTTCCCGGGAGAGCCGGTAATGCCGGGAGTATTGATCATCGAGGCCCTGGCGCAGGTGGGAGCGGTGGCGATTCTCTCCCAGCCCCAGTGGAAGGGGCGTACGGCGTATTTTGCCGGCATTGATAAAGCCAGGTTTAAGACGAAAGTGCTGCCGGGGGATGTGCTGACGCTGGAGATGGAGATTATCAAGGTAAAGGGACCTGTGGGAATCGGTAAGGCCGTTGCTACCGTAGACGGCAGGATTGCCGCCCAGGGGGAGCTGACCTTTGCGATCGGGTAAGGAGGCAAGGATATGAATTGGTTTCTGAAGCAGAAAAGAGCGGAATTTTTTGCAAAAAAGCTGAGCAGGATAAACGAGCCGGACACTGACGGACAGCAGGGTACAGATGAGAATAAGGGGCAGGAAGCCGGAAATGTAAGGGATGACAAAGAACAGGCCAGGGAGGTCGTCATGATCCGCTGCCCCAAGTGCGGGAAGAGTGTGGACAGAGCACGGGTTGTCAAAAGGAAGTATATCTGTTATGAATGCGGCGGCTATTTCAGGGTCAAGGTGCATAACCGGATCCGCATGGTCGCCGATCCCCATACCTTCGAACCTTGGTTTACGGATCTTCCGGTGCGCAATCCTCTGGCATATGAGGGCTATGAGGAAAAACTGGCGGAGTCAAGGGAAAAAACCGGTCTGGACGAGGCCGTGACGGTGGGCCGTTGCAAGGTCTTCGGCGAAGACATAATGCTGGGAATCTGCGATGCCAGATTCCTCATGGCCAGTATGGGACATGTGGTGGGGGAAAAAATTACTGCCGCCATTGAGAGGGCGATCGAGGAGAAGCTGCCTGTGTTCCTGTTCTGCTGCTCCGGCGGAGCCCGGATGCAGGAAGGTATCATCTCGCTGATGCAGATGGAAAAGACTGCTGCAGCCATCAGAAGGCTGGGCCAGGCCGGGCTTCTTTATTGTACCGTTCTTACGGATCCTACCACCGGGGGAGTGACGGCAAGCTTTGCTATGCTGGGAGATGTCATTATGGCGGAGCCGGGAGCCCTGATCGGCTTTGCGGGGCCAAGGGTTATCAAGCAGACCATCGGCCAGGAGCTGCCCGAGGGCTTTCAGACGGCAGAATTTCTGGAGAAGCACGGTATTATTGACGGTATTGTAAAGCGTGAAAATCTGAAAAAGACCATTTACTTCCTGGTTAAGGCGCACCAGTGCAGGGAAGGGGAGTTTGCAAATTTTACCACGGAAAAAGAATCCAGATTTGTATTAAGCGAGATTCTGAAGGAGCAGGAATGGAAGGTACGCCCTACCGGAGCCTGGGAAAAGGTAAAGGCGGCGCGGAACGTGGAGCGGCCGCAGTCCCTTGATTACATGGAGCATATATTCGATTACTTTGTAGAAGCTCATGGTGACAGGCTTTTTGGGGATGACCCGGCGATCATCGGCGGTATCGGATTCCTGGACGGCCAGCCTGTGACGGTTATTGCCGGATATAAGGGGAAGAATATTAAGGAATGTCAGGAGCGGAATTTCGGTATGCCCATGCCGGAGGGGTATCGAAAGGCGCTGCGGCTGATGAAGCAGGCGGAAAAATTCCATCGTCCCATTGTCAGCTTTATTAATACATCAGGGGCCTTCTGCGGGATCGAAGCGGAGGAAAGAGGACAGGGTGAGGCAATCGCCAGGAACCTCTACGAAATGTCCGGGTTGAAGGTGCCGGTGCTGTGTATCTTCATCGGAGAAGGGGGAAGCGGCGGAGCGCTTGCCACTGCGGTCGGCAATGAAGTCTGGATGCTGGAAAATGCCACCTACTCCATCCTTTCACCGGAAGGGTTTGCGTCCATTCTCTGGAAGGATTCCTCCAAGGCGAAGGAGGCCAGCGAGGTGATGCACATCACGGCCCAGGACTTAAAGGATCTGCATGTGGCGGAGAAAATTATTCCCGAGTTTGGCGGTGCGGGGGAAAATACCGTGGAGGCCATTGCCGGATTTATCAAGGTGCAGATGAAGGAATTTCTGGAACGTTATCGGGGTATGGACGGTGAGGCCATCGCCGCAGAACGGTATGAACGTTTCAGGAGATTTTAGTTAACTTATTGATAGAAGGAACATAGTTATGTCGATTAAGATTATTGGAACGGGGAGTGCACTCCCGGAAAAAAGTGTGGCAAACGAAGACCTGGAAAAGCTGGTTGATACTTCGGATCAGTGGATACGGGAACGGACCGGCATCGGCAGCAGACACATATCTACCGGAGAAACGGTGGCTCAGCTTTCGGCAGCAGCGTGTGAAAAGGCGCTGGCGGATGCGGGCAGGAATCCGGAGGAGGTGGATCTGCTTCTGGTGGCCACCTGTTCTCCGGAGACAGGGATTCCCTGTGTGGCATGCCAGGTGCAGGCGGCCGTGGGAGCAGTAAATGCAGTGGCATTTGACATAAATGCCGCCTGCTCGGGCTTCCTGTTTGCACTGCACACTGCGTGGGCCTATATGGAGGCGGGGATCTGCAGGAACGCTCTGATCGTGGGGGCGGAGGTACTTTCCAAGCTGGTGGACTGGAACGACAGGGGCACCTGCATCCTTTTTGGGGACGGTGCAGGTGCGGTGCTGGCGGAATACAGGACGGAGCCGGATATTTTCCGCTTTGTGCAACACGCAGACGGCAGCAAGGGCGGAGCGCTGAAGTGTGACAGTCGTCAATTGAAGAATCCTTATACGGAAACGGTACAGGAAGCTCCCTGGGTACAGATGGACGGCAGGGAAATCTTTGCCTTTGCGGTACGGCGTGTGCCCGAGAGCATTGGGGAGGTATTGGAGAAGGCTGGGCTTACGGCTGGGGATGTGGATTTGTTCGTACTGCATCAGGCCAATTACCGTATTATCGAGGGGATTGCAAAGCGTCTCGGACAGGATATGGAGAAGTTTCCGGTGAATCTGGACAGGGTGGGAAATATGTCCTCTGCCGCGATTCCGGTGCTTTTGGATGAGCTTAACCGGAGCGGCAGGATCAGGCGGGGGATGAATATCGTGCTGTCCGGCTTCGGAGCAGGCCTGACCTGGGGCGCCTGTGTTATGCAGTGGTAGGTTCATGTTATATGGGAGATCAGAAAGGTGAGGTCATAAAATGGTGCGGACGAAAAAGAAGTCTATGAGTGAATTGCTGGCAGGGCTTTTCAACCATGTCATGGGCATGGAGGCGAAAGCGGTTATTACGGAGGAATTCAATGACATCACCAATAATGACATGCACATTATAGAGGCAATCGGTGTGAGCGAGCCGCGAAATATGTCGGCTATTGCGCATAAGCTTTCCGTTACGGTCAGCACTCTCACCACCAATATGAACGGACTGGAAAAGAAGGGCTATATTGTCAGAGAGCGAAGCCGGGAGGACAAGCGGGTGGTATATGTGCTTTTGACGGATAAGGGAAAAAGGGCATTTTACCATCACAGGGATTTTCATAAGAAGATGATAAAGGCGATCGTGAAGGAACTGAGCGAGGAGGAGACGGAAATTCTCTACCGCTGTCTGTCAAATCTGACAAGTTTTCTGGAATCAGGGGATTAGGCCAGGGCATGGAGGGACAACTATGAGTACCGGTAATGGAAAGAAGAAAATGGGAAATATTAAAACCATTATTTACGGAAGGACGGCCATACTGATCCTTGGCTTTGGCCTGCAGCTTGGTCTGCTGGCACTGGGATATTTCCGGGTGAGAAATTACAGTGTGCTGTTTTACGGTATGTTCCTGGCTATCAGTACCATAGCGGTTTTGCATATTTACAATTCCAGGGGAATTCCGGATATGAAGCTGTCGTGGATGTTCGCTATTTCCCTTTTTCCCATTTTCGGAGCAATCCTTTATGTGGTCATGGTTGCCCAGCCGGGCACGAAGGTCATGTACAGTAAGCTGAAAGAGCTGAAAAAGCAGACAGAGCAGCATGTGACGGCAGACCGGGATACGCTGGAAAGACTCTGCGCGGAAAGCTCACATATGAGCAGCCTTGCACATTATCTGTATAAATATGACGCAAGCCCTGTCTATGATAAAACCCAGGTGAAATATTTCCCGCTGGGAGACGAACAGTTTCCTGCTATTGTGGAGGAGATGAGAAAAGCGGAAAAGTTTCTCTTTGTGGAATTCTTCATTGTCAGTGAAGGATATATGTGGGATACAATCCACGATATTCTGAAGGAGAAAGCGCAGAAGGGCGTTGAGGTCAGATTTATGTATGACGGGACGGATGTGCTGTTTAACCTGCCCAGCTATTATCCCAGAGTTTTGGAGGAGGAAGGGATCCGGTGCAAAATGTTCGCTCCCATAAAGCCCATTTTTTCTCCCCATTATAACAACCGGGATCACCGGAAGATTCTGGTGGTGGACGGAAAAGTGGCCTTTACCGGGGGCATTAATCTGGCTGACGAGTATATCAACAGAAAGCAGCGCTTCGGCCATTGGAAGGACGGCGGCATTATGGTGAAGGGAGACGCGGTGGAGCGTTTCACCTATATGTTCCTGGAGATGTGGAACGAATCCGAAAGGGAGCCGGATGCCTTTGAAAAATATGCCTGCCCTGAGGGAAGCTCCATGCTCTCCGACGGATATGCGATTCCGTACAGCGTCTGTCCTCTGGGGCCGGAGCGCGTGGGGGAGCAGGTTTACCTTGACATGATCAATACGGCGCACACTTATGTGCACATTATGACGCCTTATCTGATTCCGAACCATGAAATGCTGATGGCGTTGATTTATGCGGCGAAGCGAGGAGTGGAGGTCATTATTATCATGCCCCATATCCCCGACAAGAAATATGCTTTTCTGCTGGCAAAGACCTATTATGACGAGCTGCTGGAAGCGGGAGTGCGTATCTGTGAATACGAGCCCGGCTTTGTCCATGCAAAACTGTTTGTGGCGGACGGCGAAAAGGCGGTGGTGGGCACGGTAAATCTGGATTACCGCAGCTTGTATCATCATTTTGAATGCGGTATCGTCCTTTACCGGAGTTCGCAGATTGCCAGAATCGAAGAGGATGTGCAGGAGACCCTTTTAAAATGTATCGAACAGACCAGGGAGGATGTGAAAAAGCAGAAATTCTGGGAGAAGGCATCCGGTTGGATCATGAGGATTGTGGCGCCTTTAATGTAGTGAAACTTTCAGACGCGGTTGTCGTCTATAAAGATGAAAAGGGTGACGGGGAGGAGAAGTTTTGAAGGACGCGGAGATTTTAGATCTGTATTGGGCGAGGGACGAGCGTGCGATAGCGGAGACCCAGAGCGCATACGGAAGTTACTGCTTCAGCATTGCCTGGCACATTCTGTATGATAAAGAGGATTGCGACGAATGTGTCAACGACACCTGGTTCCGTGCATGGAAGGCTATTCCTCCGGGAAGGCCGGGAAAATTTTCATTGTTTCTGGGCACGATCACAAGGAATCTTTCGCTGGACAGATGGAAGGAGCGGCGGACTATGAAACGCGGAGGCGGAGAGATGACAGTGGCATTGGATGAGCTGGCGGAGTGTGTGCCGGATGTCCGCAGTACCGAGGATGCGGTGGCGGCTGCGGAGCTGGAGAGGCTGCTCAATCAGTTCCTTCATACACTTCCCGAGAAGGACTGTAATGTGTTCCTGAGACGATATTGGTATGTGGAGGAATACGGTGAGATTGCGAAGCGGTATGCCATGAATCTGAACACGGTGAAGACCAGCCTTTTCCGCACCCGGAACAAATTGAAGGATTATCTGGAAAGAGAGGGGATCGTGCTTTGAGGACGGAAAAGGAGCTGGGAGCGATCAGAGTTATGGAAGCATTGTCCGCCGTGGACGGGGAACTTTTGGAGCGGAGTGAGAAAGCGGGCGCGGCTGTTTCGGGTGAAAATAAGAAGGCCATACCGAAAGGCAACGTGGGGCGCCGGCATATCTACCGGTACGCCATGGCTTGTGCCGCATGTCTGTGCCTGATCGTCGCGGGAACGGCATATTACGGTCTGAGTCAAATGCGCATGGGCTCGGCTAAAGGTGGTTCCAAAGGAACAAATGGGGCGGAATGTGCAATGGAGAATATGGAGGCGGAAGGTGACGGAGCGGCAGGAGGTGTATCCGGGGATCTGAAGTTTACCGAGCCTGAGCCGGATTGGCTGGATATAAGCAGGCTTGCGGCGCTGTCGGAATCGTGCGCGACGGAGCAGGAAAAGGGCGATGCGGAGAATGATCCGGAGAAGCAGGTTTCAGACGAGACTGAGAAGATGCAGGAGCTCCAGAGAACTGAAGAGGTGGAGAGCCTGGGAGCATCGACGTATCTTGATTCGTCGTGGGAACCGGGAGCGGATGCCGTTGTGCCGGAGGGCTACATTTTAGAGCTGGCAGAGCTGGGAAAAGAGGAGCCAGGGGGCCGGGAAAGCAGTCTGTATGAATGGTCTGACGGCGAACACAGTCTTTGGCTTAAGCTCACCCGAACAGAGCTGACGGCCGACATGCGCTTTGAGGCAGATCCTCTTGTATGCACGGTAAGGCAGGAGTGGGCGGAGATGCTTCCCGATGCCGGGGATAATGGAGTTGTGCGGTTTGCGCTGTTATATGAGAACGGAATGCTGGCGGAGTACTATGGTGTCCTGGAAAAAGATGAAATCGTCATGCTGCTGGAATCCCTTGTCCGGTAGGGCTTCAGCGGCTCTCGGTTTCACGCATGCGATAACCGATGCCAACCTCCGTAAAGACGTACTGCGGTCTGGCCGGATTTTTTTCGATCTTGCGGCGAATGTTTGCCATATTAACGCGCAGAATCTGATTGTTGTCATTCGTGTATGGACCCCAGATGGTGTTCATCATATAGCTGTATGTCAGGACACAGCCGGAACGCTCCGCCAGGAGCGCAAGCAGCCGATACTCTACGTGAGTCAGGTGAATGATTTCACCGTCCAGGGAGACGGTTCTGCTCACCAGGTTAATGCGCAGTCCCAGGGCATGATAGAACCTGTCAGGTGCACAGGTGCGGGTATGACGAAGGCAGGCGCGGATACGGGCCATGAGCTCAGCGGGACTGAAGGGCTTGGTGATGTAGTCGTCTGCGCCGAGATCCAGTGCCTGAACCTTGTCGCTGTCTGTCTCGCGGGCGGAAATGACGATGACAGGGCGGTCGTTCCAGCGTCGAAGATTTGTTAAAACCTCACAGCCATCCAGATCGGGAAGCCCCAGATCCAACAGAATGATTTCCGGGGAGTTTACCGCTGCAAGGCTTAATCCCTCTCTGGCGGAATGGGCAGAAGTGACCTGATAGCCATATTTGGAAAGGGCAGCCGTAACAAAGGAACAGGTATTTACGTCGTCTTCAATAAATAGAATATTAATTCTAAGGTTCATGTTCCGCCTCCTTAGCTTTGGGCAGGGTGAAAGTAAATTCTGCGCCGTTTGTGTGATTTTGTCCCACGATCGTGCCGTGATGGGCAGTGATAATGGTTTTGCAGAGGACGAGACCGATGCCGCTGCCTTTTTTCGTGCCTCCCGGGGATTCGTTTAGCCTGGTTACTCTAAAAAGATGATTCAGCATATGTTCGGGAATGCCATGTCCGTAATCGCGGACGGTGAAGGATACAAAGCCTGAGTGATCTGTCACAAGCAGTTCTATGGGCCTGTCTGTGCCGGAGTGAAGGAGGGCATTTTCCAAAAGATTGATAATGACCTGCTCAATCAATGTGGCATCCATGGGTATCATGATAAACTCTTCGGGAACGGAGACACGAATTTCACAGCCCTTGTGCCGCATCTCTGTTCTTTGCAGGGCTTCTGCCACCACTTCCTCCACAGATTCCTCCCGGGTATTGATTGACAGGTCAATCTCCTTGATGCGGGTGATGGTCAGGAGATTTTCTGCCATATGGATGAGCCAGGTAGACGACTCATAAATGCCGCGCACGAGATCTTTCTTTTCTTTTTCCGTCATGGTGCCATAATGCTCCAGATAAGTAAGGCTGCTGCCTATGATGCCTGTGAGAGGAGTGCGCAGGTCATGACAGATTGTACGCAGCAGATTTGCGCGCATGGATTCCCGTTCTGCCTCCGCCAGCTGCTCCTCGGCCACGGAAACAAGTGCCGCACGTTTTGAAAGAGAAAAGGTAAAAAGGCTGATAAATACGGTTATGATGATGGCGCACAGTATATCTGCCAGATGATCCGCGCAGGCATAAGGGAAATCCGCGCAGGGATCGGCGCAGCCCGGCTTGAGCCAAAGCATGGTAAAGACCGAGCAGAGGATACCGTACAGCCGGTCTGCAGCGTGACAGGAGGCCAGAATTATAAAAAGGACAAATATCAGCAGGCAGCTGCGGGAAAAATGTTTGAATATACGGGAGCAGGCAGAGGTGATGCCGGCGGCTGCAATCATGCAGAAAACGGAGAACAGGATACTGGATAAATGGTTTTGTATTTTAGAAGTTAGTACTTTTGTGCGCATCGAATCGCCCCTCGTGTAAAAAAGTTTTGTAATACTATATCACAATATTGTTTATAATTCCATTTATTCTTTTGTGACGTTGTATAAAACTGTTTATTCATTTGTGTAGGGGTCGATCGGGATTTGATTCAGATGCCCCACCATCTTCCGGCAGCTCCGCAGGGAAGCATCAGGCCGGATCCCGTAACGGGCAGGCAAAGCTCAGCCGCCTCGGTATGTCCCGGAATATGCTTTGCCACTGCCTCGCTCAACAGATAGGACAGAACTGCAGGCTGAAGCCCTGTAGTATAGGAGTTGACCAGGAAGAACAGGGCATTTTCAGAAAGCAGCTGAGTGGTTTTTTCCAGAAAAGGCCAGATATGTTCTTCTATTTTCCACGTCTCTCCCCTGGGACCCCGGCCGTAGGAAGGGGGATCCATGATGATTCCGTCGTATTTGCTGCCCCGTCGTATTTCGCGTTCCACGAATTTGACACAGTCATCCACCAGCCAGCGGATGGAGGCATCTGCCAGGCCGGAGACGGCTGCGTTTTCCTTTGCCCAGCTCACCATACCCTTAGAAGCGTCCACATGGGTGACGGCGGCTCCTGCTGCAGCGGCGGCCAAAGTGGCTCCGCCGGTGTAGGCGAAGAGATTTAAGATTTTCGGCTGTCCGGACGGATTCCGTTTCAGGGAATCTCGGATCAGTGCGGTGAACCAGTTCCAGTTGGCTGCCTGTTCCGGGAAAAGGCCGGTATGCTTGAAGCTGAAGGGCTTTAAACGAAAGGTGAGCGGACGGGCCTGTGCCGGCAGGCAGGGAAGGCGATAAGAAATGCTCCACTCGTCGGGCAGGTCAAAAAACTCCCATTCACCGCCGCCCCTGGCGCTGCGGTGATAATGAGCGTTCCTGTGATTCCAGCCCTTGTGTCTGCGGGGGGTATTCCATATGACCTGGGGATCCGGCCGCACCAGGAGGTAATCTCCCCATCTTTCGAGCTTTTCACCGCCTGAGGCATCCAGCACCTCATAATCTTTCCAGTTATCTGCAATCCACATGACATTTCCCCCGTTTCTTCTATATAATAGTATTATATTCGCTGCAACAATAGCGGTCAAGAGAAGGAGCCAGGCAAAAATTTCACATTTTTTAAATTTTTTTAAAAAAGTTCTTGCAAAAATTCGGATTAGCATTTATACTATCAAGTGCTGTGGCATGATAGCTGTGAAACGTGAGGTTGCTGTTTATCAGCAATGATAGACAGGTTTTCCGTGGAGCGAATGTCAAGTTAGGAAACTGACGACAAGTCACTGTA
>CANPOY010000048.1 GCA_947575805.1 uncultured Lachnospiraceae bacterium | reverse complement strand
ACCTATGACCCTCTGCTTGTAAGGCAGATGCTCTCCCAGCTGAGCTAAACTTCCGTTGGCCGGCTGTCTTAACAGCCGACTGAATTAGTATACCCTGTGTTACAAAATTTGTCAACACCTTTTTACATCTTTTCCGGCGCCGAAAATCCCAGCACATGGATACAGGTCTCCAGCACGTCCCTGGTCAGCTGAAGCAGAGCAATCAGGCCTTCCCGCCTTCCCTCATCCGGCTCACTCAATATCTTAGTCTCATGATAAAAATGATTAAAGGCATTGGCCAGGTCATAAATATAGGCGCATACCTTATGAGGAGCCGTCTCCTCCGCCGCACTCTGCATCATGGCATTAAACTGTACCAGCGCCATCATCAGCGACTTCTCCGACTCGCTGCAAGCGGCCTTAAACGCAAGCCCCTCTGCTTTTCCGCCCTGCTCCTTATACTTTGTCAGGATGGACTTGATGCGCACGATGGTATACAGAATATAAGGGCCGGTATCTCCTTCAAAGGAAGTAAACTTGTCCGAATCAAAAATATAGTCCTTGGAGGCCTGGTTGGAAAGATCACCGTAAAGCAGAGCGGATACCGCCACAAGATCGGCCACCTTTATAGCCTCTTCTTCGGGCATTTCCCGTCCTTCTTTAATCTTCCTGTACATTTCATCCTTTGTTTCCTGAATCAGGGTCTCCAGGCGCATGACGCCCCCGTCCCTGGTCTTAAAGGGCCTGCCGTCCTTACCGTTCACAGTTCCGAAACCGATCCACTTTAAGTCCGTCTCCGGCTCCACCAGGCCGGTCTTGCGGGCACAGCGGAATACCTGGTCAAAATAGAGATCCTGACGCTTGTCCGTCAGGTAAATGATCTGATCGGGGTGATACAGACGCATACGCTCCATGATGGTGGCAAGATCCGTGGTATTATACAGCGACGCCCCGTCGGATTTTAAGATCATGCAGGGGGGCACTTCCTTTGTGTCTGTTTCTTCCTTCACATCCACCACCAGGGCTCCCTCGCTGATATGTGCATATCCTCCCTCCTTCATGTATTCCACCATTTCCGGGATCAGATATTGTACATCGCTCTCTCCCTTCCACAGATCAAACTCCACGTTCAGACTGCTGTACGTTTTTTTCAGTTCCGGCACGGAAACGTTTACGATATGCCGCCCAAGAGAACGATATCCGGGCACCCCATTTTGAAACTTATAGGTAGCCTCCATAGCCTGGGCCTTATACGCCGCATCCTCCTTGGATTTTGCGCTGGAATCAGGATAAATCTCTGCCAATTCCGAGATGGTAAAGGGAGCCTCCTTGGGATACTCTCCTTCATAGCTCTCGTCAAAATAAACCAGCTCCGGCTGTCTCTCCTTCACTCCCATAATTACAAGCCCCATCTGCAGTCCCCAATCCCCCAGATGGGCGTCTCCAATGACCTCATGACCCACATAACGGCTGATCCGCTTAATGCTCTCCCCGATGACCGCGGAGCGCAGATGCCCCACGTGAAGAGGCTTTGCCACATTTGCCCCGCCGTAATCGATCATAATCTTCTTTGTCTTTTCCGGCTTTTCCAGCCCAAACTTCGGCGTCGCCGCTATCTCCCGGATCACCTGCAGCAGATACTCCTCCGACAGCTTTAAATTTAAGAAGCCGGGAGCCACCACCGCCGTCTCGCTGAATACCGGACTGTCCGCTAATTTCTCCGCCACCTCGCCTGCAATGGCAATGGGCGGCTTATGATACTGCTTTGCTCCCGCCATGGCACCGTTACACTGATATTCACACAGATCCGGACGATTGGAGACCGTTACCCTGCCCAGCGTGCCGTCATAGCCTGCAGCCTCAAAGGCCTTTCCCATTTCCTCCGACAACAGATCCAAAAACTTTTTCATTCTGCCCCTCCCCTTTTCCGAAATAAGGTCTTATCCGTGACCATCCGGCCGTTTCCTGCCATTATACAGTAACTCCCAGCTCTTTGCAAGACTTTATCGGCGGACAGGTCCTACTCGGCAAGACCTGCCGTGGGCTCCGCTTCCCGCACACTGAACGCACAACCGCAGTAATTCTGCCGATAAAGCCCATATTCCGCCGACAGCTCAATGGACCTTTTGTATCCGTCCTTCTTCTTGAAATCCGAGGGCAGCCAGGGAACGCCGTATTCCGCCGACAGTGCCTGGCCGATCTCATTGAGCTTTCCCGCATTCTTTAAAGGACTGATGGAAAGAGTGGTACAGAAAAAGTCATACTGCCCCTCCGCCGCCCGCCTGGCCGTCTCCCGCAGCCGCAGCTCATAACAGCGGAAACACCTCTCTCCGCCCTCCGGACAGCTCTCCAGCCCCCGGACTGTCTCCAGGAAACGTTCCGGCTCATAGTCTCCCTCTTCCATCCGAATGCAATATCCCTTTTTCTCCCTGTTATAGGCCTCTATCAGCCTCTTCTGCTCCGCTGCCCGTTTGCGGTACTCCTCCGCAAAGGAAATATTGGGATTATAATAAAATACCGTAATCCTGAAATACCTGCACAAATACTCCAGCACATAACTTGCGCAGGGCGCACAGCAGCTGTGCAGGAAAAGCGTGGGCACGGCTTCCTTCCCTGCTCCACGCTCCTCCTGCACAGCCAACAGCTTATCCAGTTCTTTCTGATAATTGATCTGATTCATGGTTTCCTGCTTTCCCGAATATCCGGTTGTATCTCTTGTAAGCTTTGGAACTAGCTTTTTCCGGTCCTTCGTCAACTCTTCCGGCTGATCGCATCCTCATATCTCTTTGCCGCCTTACGCCAGTTAATCAGGTCAAACCAGCCTTCCGCATAGTCCGGACGCCTGTTTTGGTACTGCAGGTAATAGGCGTGCTCCCACACGTCCAACGGCAGAATCGGCGTGTACTCCTCCAGATCCGGTACATCCTGATTAGCAGTCTGGAGAATGGACAGCTTTCCCTTGTTGTCCGTCACCAGCCATGCCCAGCCGGAACCAAACTTGCCCACGCCGGCCTGCTTCATTTGATCCTTCCATTGCCTGTAAGAGCCGAAGTCCCGTTCAATGGCCTCCGCCAGCGCTCCCTCCGGCTCCTGCCCCGCAGGACTGCGCATGGAATCGAAATACAGCTCATGATTGAACACTCCCCCGCCGTTATTGCGGATGGGGGTCTGCACCTGGGACGGCAGCCTGTCGATGCCGATTAAAAGCTCCTTTAAGCTTTTCTTCTGCAGCTCCGGGTAATCCGACAGCGCACTGTTTAAATTGTCCACATAGGTCTTATAGTGCTTGTCATGGTGAAAATGCAGGGTCTCCTCGTCCAGCACCGGCATCAGCGCATCATATTCATAGGGCAGGGGGCGCACAATAAAAGGGTAAGTTTCAGCATTCATATGATTCCTCCATTCTGACATCAGTTATATCTGTTTCAGGAATATTATATGCTGCTTTTACATTCTCCAAACCAGAAAATGTAATTTTTCAACCTCCGTCCGTTATTTTCACCCTTCCCGTCATGCCGCCTGCGGCGGCAGTGCCATCAAAGACGGCAGTGCCATCAAAGACGGCAGTGCCATCAAAGACGGCACAAGCAATCCGTGAAATTGAACAGGAAGAATCGCCGCTTTTGCGATTCTTCGAGGAACGACTTAGATTTTCTTAGGTCAGGTCCTTTCTGACCTTAGAAAAACTTCATTCCGTTCAAAGGGACGCAATATCCACTAAGGTCAGCCTGCCGTCGCTCTCCTTATTCTCCAGGCTGCTCACCAGCGCCCTGGCCGTGTCCATAGCCGTAATCACGTTCACTCCCGTCTCAATGGAGGTCCGGCGGATCAGGAAGCCGTCTCTGCTCTTGTCCCGCCCCTGAGTAGGCGTGTCGATGACCAGATCGATCTTATGGCCCAGGATCAGGTCCATGACCGTAGGCGACTCCTGGGAAATCTTGTTCACCTTTCTGGCCTTTACCCCTGCTTCCTTCAGAGCCGCGGCGGTACTTCTGGTGGCGTAGATGGTATAGCCCAGTTTCTCAAAGCGTCTGCCGATCTCCACTGCCTCACCCTTGTCCGCATCCTTTACCGTCATAATCAGGTTCTTGTACCGGGGCAGATCCACCCCAGCACCCAGAAATGCCTTATAAAGCGCTTCGTTAAAGGTCTTCGCCACCCCCAGGCACTCGCCGGTGGACTTCATCTCCGGCCCCAGGCTGATCTCCGCCCCCCGGATCTTTTCGAAGGAGAATACCGGCATCTTAATGGCGTAATACTCTGCCTCCGGCTGTAATCCCGGCTTATATCCCAGCTCCCCGATGGTCTTTCCCAGAATCACTGCCGCGGCCAGATCCACAATGGGGATACCTGTGACCTTGCTGATATAGGGAACCGTCCTGGAGGAACGGGGATTTACCTCGATGACATACACATCCTCGCCGATGGCAATGAACTGGATATTAATCAGGCCTTTCACATGGAGGGCCAGGGCAAGCCGCCTGGTATACTCCACAATCTTCTCCTTTACCAGCCTGCCGATGGTGTGGGCCGGATAGACGGAAATGCTGTCCCCGGAGTGCACCCCCGTACGCTCGATATGCTCCATAATTCCGGGGATCAGAATATCCCTGCCGTCGCAGACGGCATCCACCTCAATTTCCTTGCCCTGGAGATACTTGTCCACCAGGATCGGATGATCCTGGGCAATGCGGTTGATGATCGCCATGAATTCCTCGATCTCCTGATCGGAAATGGCGATCTGCATCCCCTGTCCCCCCAGCACATAGGAAGGCCTTACCAGCACCGGATACCCCAGGCGGTTTGCCACGCTCTTAGCCTCCTCCGCGGTGTACACGGTTCCTCCTGCCGCCCGGGGAATGCCTGTCTGCTCCAAAATCTTGTCAAAAAGCTCCCTGTCCTCGGCAGCGTCCACGTCCTCGGCCTTTGTCCCCCAGATGGGAACTCCCATTTTCATCAGGCTCTCCGTCAGCTTAATGGCTGTCTGGCCGCCGAACTGCACCACCGCCCCGTCGGGACGCTCCATGTTCACGATAGCTTCCACATCTTCCGCCGTCAGCGGCTCGAAATACAGCTTATCCGCTATGTCAAAGTCCGTACTTACCGTCTCCGGATTGTTGTTGATGATAATGGTCTCATAGCCCTCCCTGGAAAAGGCCCAGGTAGCATGGACGGAGCAGTAGTCAAACTCAATGCCCTGTCCGATGCGGATAGGACCGGAGCCTAAAACCAGCACCTTCTTCCTGGGCTTTTCCGCACCGCTGTTTTCTATACCTTGGGCCAAGAGCTGCGGAGAATCCCCTCCAGGTCCTTCGCTTTCTCCTCCATAGGCGGAATAATAATAGGGCGTGGAGGCAGCAAATTCTGCGGCACAGGTATCCACCATCCGGTAGGCCGCCCGGATGCCATACTCCTGCCGCAGCCGTTTCACCTCCGCCTCCGTCCTGCCGGTGAGCCCGGCAATACAGGTATCCGGGAATTCCAGCCTCTTGGCCTCCCTTAAAAGCTCCGGCGTCAGCTCCGCTGTCTTAAGCTTCTGCTCCATCTCCACCAGAATTGCGATCTTGTCAAGGAACCAGACATCAATCATGGTCAGCGCGTGAATCTCCTCGTAGCCGATACCCTTGCGGATCGCCTCCGCTATCACCCAGATCCTCTGATCGTCCACCACCTTCAGCCTGCTTTTCAGCTCTTCCACGGAAAGGGCTGTAAAGTCATAGCTAAGCAGGCTGTCCACATGCTGCTCCAGGGAACGGATCGCCTTCATCAGGGCCCCCTCAAAGCTGTCACAGATGCTCATCACCTCACCGGTGGCCTTCATCTGGGTGGTCAATGTTCGTTTTGCCGTCAGGAACTTGTCAAAGGGCAGCCTGGGAATCTTTACCACACAGTAGTCCAGCGCCGGCTCAAAGGAGGCATAGGTCTTCCCTGTGATGGCGTTTTTGATTTCGTCCAGGGTATATCCCAGGGCAATCTTGGCGGCCACCTTGGCAATGGGGTAGCCTGTGGCCTTGGAAGCCAGGGCCGAAGAACGGCTTACCCTGGGGTTGACTTCAATTACGCAATATTCGAAGCTGGTGGGATGCAGCGCAAACTGCACATTACAACCCCCGGTGATCTTCAGCTCGCTGATAATATGCAGGGCAGAGGTACGGAGCATCTGGTACTCCTTGTCACTCAAGGTCTGGGACGGAGCCACCACGATACTGTCCCCGGTGTGCACTCCCACAGGGTCGATGTTTTCCATGTTGCAGACGGTAATGCAGTTACCTGCACTGTCCCGCATGACCTCGTATTCAATCTCCTTCCAGCCTGCAATGCAGCGCTCCACCAGCACCTGTCCCACTCTGGACAGCCGCAGGCCGTTTTCCAGAATCTCCTCCAGCTCCGTCTGATTGCCTGCGATACCGCCGCCGGAGCCCCCCAGGGTATATGCGGGTCGCAGTACAACGGGGTACCCTATTTTGTTGGTAAATTCAATGCCGTCACGGACAGTTTCCACCACCTTTGAAGCAGCACAGGGCTCTCCGATCCGCTCCATCAGATCCTTGAATTCCTGTCTTCCTTCCGCATTGCGGATGGTAGCTGCAGTGGTGCCCAGCAGGGTCACGCCATGGGAGGCAAGGAACCCCGACTCTTCCAGCTCCATTCCCAGGTTTAAGCCGGCCTGTCCCCCCAGAGTAGGCAGGATGCTGTCCGGCTTCTCCTGTTCTATGATCTGCTCTAAAACCTTCACGGTCAGGGGCTCAATATAAACCTTGTCCGCAATATCCTTATCTGTCATAATGGTGGCCGGATTGGAGTTCACCAGGATGACCTCCACTCCCTCTTCCTTCAGGGAACGGCATGCCTGTGTCCCTGCATAGTCGAACTCGGCAGCCTGCCCGATAACCATGGGGCCGGAGCCAACCACCATGACACGCTTTACATTGGGATTCTTAGGCATTGCTGCTTCCTCCTTTCATCATCTGGATAAACCGATCAAACAGGTAACAGGAATCCTGAGGACCCGGACAGGCTTCCGGATGGTACTGCACCGTAAAAATGCGCTTACCGGTATAAGCCAGCCCCTCGTTGGTGCCGTCATTTACATTGACAAAGGCCGGTACTGCCACCCGGGGATCCAGCTTGTCCGTATCTACCACATATCCGTGGTTCTGGGAGGATATATACACCCTGCCGGTTGCCAGATCCTTCACCGGATGGTTGCCGCCCCTGTGGCCGTATTTCAGCTTATGGGTATCACAGCCATGGGCCAGGGCTGTCAGCTGATGCCCCAGGCAAATGGCAAAGATGGGTATCTCCGTGGCACAGAGCTTTTTCACTTCTTCTATGATAGAGGTACATTCCTTGGGATCACCGGGGCCGTTGCTGAGCATAATGCCGTCCGGCTTCATGGCGATTACCTCCTCCGCAGGCGTAAGCGCCGGAAATACCGTCACCTCACACCCTCTCTCCGCCAGGGAACGGGCTATGTTCTTCTTCGCGCCGTAATCCATCAGGGCCACCCGTAAGCCTGCACCGTTTAACTCCTTCACCAGCGAGGGCCTTGTCTCCCTGACTCCCTTCTCATAAGCCGTCCGGTCAAACCTGGCTGCCCCCGAAAGAGGCCCGTTCTCCCCAAGCTGCATCGTAGGCTTTACCACATATTTCTCCCTGCAGGTCACCCGCTCCACCACTTTTCCCGTGGTATATGCCTTCAGTCTTGGCAGGACCTGCTCAGGATCATAATCCGTTTGGGTAGTCACCATGCCGTTCATGGTACCTTTCTCCCGCAGGATCTTTGTCAGTGCCCTGGTATCAATCCCGGCAATGCCCGGCACATCGTTCTCTTCCAGAAACTGCTGAATGGTGCAGTCGCTTCGGAAATTGCAGGGAATACGGGAAAGCTCCCGTACAAGAAGCGCATCCGGCCATGGCCTGAAAGATTCCATGTCTTCCCTGCAGATGCCGTAATTGCCGATCAGCGGATAAGTCATACATACCGCCTGTCCTGCGTACGAAGGATCGGTCAGCACCTCCAGGTACCCCGCCATAGACGTGTTAAAAACAATTTCACTGATAATCTCTCTGTCGGCGCCGATATGAGTTCCCTCAAATACCGTGCCGTCTTCCAAAATCAAAAAAGCCTTCATCCTGTCCTCCCGTCTGCTGCACCTGTTAAACAATCTTTCCATAAATCAGGCGATGAACCCCTACAGTCCATCGCCTGCGTCTTATACCAGCTGCTTGTACCACGTCAGCGCGTCCATATAGGCATCATGGACACTTTCCATACTCACATCCGCCAGCAGAAGCTGCCTGGACACCTCCTGCCAGTCAGCCTTCTCATACTGTTGTATAAACTCATACAAAGTGGCATAAGGACCTTTCCCATGAGTCAGGGCATCCCGAATATCTCCCGCCACCATGACCATCTCCATCGCATCCTCCATGGTCTTCTCCAGAACCACGTCCAGCACGGAAAACAGCCCCAGAAGAAACAGCTCCTCCGACTTATCCTGCATGCCAAACGAACCGGCCAGCCTTTCCGCAAACTTAGCCCGCAGCAGTGACAGCCTGGTGATCTCACTGGGCTTATCCGCATACAGCTTATTAGCCACCGCCGTATTGATCCACTTCTTCAGTTCTTTCTGGCCCAGCATGGCCGCGGCATGGCGTATGGTGGTAATTCCCGAATTTACCGTCATGCGGTTCACCATCTGCAGCAGGGAAATGGTCAGCGCCGTATCCCGCCCGATCACATTGGCCGCCTCCAGGAGGTCAAAGTCCACATCGTTTACCACGTTAAGCAATTCGATATAGTTCACCTTTAAAGGAGCGACCTCGTGCTCTCCCTTTGTCACTGGAACCCGATAAAACTCTCCCTCATACAGCTGATAGCCTCCGGTCAGCTTCAGCTCCTCATAGGTCTCCATGGTGTCAATTCCGCCTGCGCAAAGTTTGATGTGCGGATACAGCTTTCCGAAAAAGATCCTCGCCTTCTCTATAGCGATTTTCTTATTGTTCAGGAAAACATAATCTGCCAGCTTCATGACCTCCGCATAATTCCCGAAGTCGGAAACCGCCAGCTTGCGCACTGCCAGCTTATAACCCTTTTCCTTCAGCTCCCGCAGGCGGTTTACATACATCTCAACGGGAGGGATGGTATTGTCGATCAGGAACACTATTCTGTGGTGCGGCGCACTGCACTGGCTCTCTACATCGGAAAAAATGGAGATATTGCCCACCGGCACGAAAATCTCCTGATCCTCCTCCACAGTCTCGATGCCCATGCTTTCAATGAGCTCGAGACCTTCCACCACTGCCGCTCCGTCATTCTGCCCGGTTCCCAGCAACAGAGGATTCAGAAAATGATTATCCTTCTGGGAGAAGATGGAGTATGCCTTTACTGCCATGTTTCCGTCAAAAAGCGGCACCAAAGCTATTAACATAATTTTCACCCCTGCGGCAGCACTGCCGCCCTTTCTTTTTAGTCTGCCATTATCCGAAATACGCTACACCCGATTCGAAAATACCTATATCCTGCTGTCCGTAAATATTCATGGCCACAGCCGTATCCCTGCGTTCGGAATGAGCCATCTTTCCCAGAATGCGCCCGTCGGGAGAAGTAATACCCTCGATGGCACTGTAAGAGCCGTTGACATTGTACTCCTCGTCCATGGAAGCCCTGCCCTCCGGATCAACGTACTGGGTAGCCACCTGACCGTTCCGGAACAGCCTGTCAAGCCATTCCTGATCCGCTACGAACCGTCCTTCTCCATGAGATGCGGGATTACAGTAGGTCGCTCCCAGCTCCGCTTTCTGCAGCCAGGGAGATTTATTGGACACAACCTTCGTATACACCATTTTGGAAATGTGGCGTCCAATGGTATTGAAGGTCAATGTAGGCGATTTTTCATTCTGCCCGCAGATTTCTCCCTCAGGCACCAGTCCCAGCTTGATCAATGCCTGAAAACCGTTACAGATACCCAGCGCAAGCCCGTCCCGCCGGTTCAAAAGCTCCATAACCGCTTCCTTCATCTTTTCATTCCGGAAAGCAGTGGCAAAGAATTTGGCGCTGCCGTCAGGTTCGTCTCCTGCCGAAAAGCCGCCCGGGAACATAATGATCTGTGCCTGTCCTATGGCCTTTTCAAATTCCTCCACGGAATCTCTTATGTCCGCGGCGCTTAAGTTCCTGAATACTCTGGTCACCACCCTGGCGCCTGCCCTCTCAAAGGCCTTTGCACTGTCGTATTCGCAGTTCGTACCCGGGAATACCGGAATAAACACCGTGGGCTTCGCCACTTTGTTTCTGCAGACATAAATGCTGCCGGGCTCTGCCCTGTACAGCGGGCTGTCAACCGCCTGATTCCCCTTGACCGCTTTGGTGGCGAATACCTTCTCCAGCCTTGAGGTCCATGCCTCCAGAGCTTCCTCCATGGTAATTCTCACATCGCCGTACACAAAAACCGGTTCCTTTGTCACGGTACCGTATATCTTACAGGTAAATCCCGACTCTACACAGGTAAGCGCTTCTTCCGCCGAAACCTCCAGCAGAATGTCTCCCAGCGCCTTGCTTTCAAAAAGCTCCCTGACGTCCACATCGCTGTCGATTTCCACTCCGAGCCTGTTGCCAAAGGCCATCTTGCTCAGAGCGGCCGCCACACCCCTGCCGTCAGGAGCATAAGCCGAAACTGCCTTTTTCTCCTGCATCAGCTGATGAATGTATCCGTAAAGCTTGGCCACCCGGTCATACCTGGGAATGTCGTACTCGTCCCTCTCCACCTGGAAACGCACCAGCTTATTGCCTGCCTTCTTCAGCTCAGGCGTCACAACGTCACCGCTCTTTGCAATATCTACCGCAAAGGAAACCAGGGTGGGCGGCACGTCAATGTCATTAAACGTGCCGGACATACTGTCCTTGCCCCCGATGGAGGGCAGTCCGAAGCCGATCTGGGCGTCATAGGCTCCCAGCAGGGCGGCAAAGGGCTGGCTCCAGCGCCCCGGCTCCTGCGTCATCCTGCGGAAATATTCCTGGAAAGTAAAACGAATCTTTGTAAAGTCTCCCCCGGAAGCCACAATCTTTGCCATCGACTCCAGAACGGCATAAATCGCACCGTGATAAGGGCTCCAGGAGGACAGGTACGGGTCAAAACCAAAGCTCATCATGGTGACGGTATCCGTCCTGCCTTGAAGCACAGGCAGCTTGGCGATCATGGACTGGGTCTCTGTCATCTGATATTTTCCCCCGTAGGGCATCAGCACGCTCCCTGCACCGATGGAGGCGTCGAACATCTCCACAAGCCCCTTCTGGGAACATACATTCAGGTCGTTTAACAGGGCCAGCCACGCCCCCTTCACATCTCCCCCGTCCAGCCTTTCCTTTACCGCAGGCACGGAAATTTTCTTAAAGTAATCTGCCTTCTCATCCGGAATGTCAACCTTAACGGCAGTCTCCTGGTGGGCGCCGTTGGTATCCAGAAAGGCCCTTTTCAGATCAACGATTTTCTTTCCACGCCAGTTCAGCACCAGCCTGGGCTCCTTTGTGACCACAGCCACCACCACGGCTTCCAGATTCTCCTCCGCCGCATATCCCAGGAATCTTTCCACATCCTTTGGATCCACCACCACGGCCATACGCTCCTGAGATTCGGAGATAGCAAGCTCCGTACCGTCCAGCCCCGCATACTTTTTGGGCACTTTATCCAGATCCACGGTCAGGCCGTCCGCCAGCTCACCGATGGCCACGGATACGCCTCCCGCCCCGAAATCATTACATTTCTTAATCAGGCGGCTCACTTCTTCCCGGCGGAACAGCCGCTGTATCTTGCGCTCCGTGGGTGCATTGCCTTTCTGCACCTCCGCGCCGCAGGTCTCGATAGACTGCTCGGTATGTACCTTGGAGGAACCGGTAGCTCCGCCGCATCCGTCCCTCCCGGTACGTCCCCCCAGGAGAATGATAATATCCCCGGGATCGGAGTTCTCACGGATCACATTCCGCCTGGGCGCCGCTCCCATGACTGCGCCGATCTCCATCCGCTTTGCCACGTAATCGGGATGATAGATTTCCTTTACAAAGCCGGTTGCCAGACCGATCTGATTTCCGTAAGAGGAATAGCCGTCAGCCGCCCCCCTCACCAGCTTCTTCTGAGACAGCTTGCCCTTAAGAGTATCCGCCACAGGCACGGTAGGATCCGCCGCCCCGGTGACGCGCATGGCCTGATACACATATCCCCTGCCGGACAGCGGATCCCTGATCGCCCCGCCCAGACAGGTAGCGGCACCGCCGAAGGGCTCGATCTCGGTGGGATGGTTATGGGTTTCGTTTTTAAAGAACACCAGCCATTCCTCCGTCTCCTTCCTGTCACCGTAATCCATCTCCACAGGCACCACAACGGAGCAGGCATTGATCTCGTCTGACTCCTCCATATCCTCCAGCCTGCCGTCCCTTTTCAGCTTTCGCATGGCCATCAGCGCCAGATCCATCAGACAGACAAATTTATCCTTCCTCCCTGCAAAGATCTCCTCCCTGGTATCCAGGTAGCTCCGATAAGTGGTTTCAATGGGCGTGCGGTAATACCCCTCGCCAAACTCCACATCTGTCAGCTCCGTTGAAAAGGTGGTGTGGCGGCAGTGGTCGGACCAGTAGGTATCCAGCACCCTGATCTCCGTCATCGTAGGGTTGCGCTTCTCGTCTTTGGCAAAATAATTCTGGATATGCCGGAAATCCTCAAAGGTCATAGCCAGCCCCAGCGAATCATAAAGCTCCTTCAGCTCCGCTCCCGGCATGTCCACAAAGTCCTCTTGCTCCGGCAGATTCTCCAGAACGGCCACATCCGCCGGCTCCTCATACACCGTGATCAGGGTATCCGGCTTCGTCATTCCGGTCTCCCTGGAATCCACCGGATTGATACAGTATGCCTTGATCCGTGAGAACTGCTCTTCGGAAACGTCCCCCAGAATCATATAGGTCACCGCCGTACGTATAACAGGCTCCTCGTCCTCCTTTAAAAACCTGACACACTGTACCGCCGAATCCGCCCTCTGATCAAACTGCCCCGGCAGGAACTCCACGGAAAATACTCCCGCCCCCGCCGGAATCTCTATACTTTCCCGGTACAGCTCATCCACCGGCGGCTCCGAGAACACCGTCTTACAGGCCATTTCAAAGACCTCGTCCGATATATTCTCCACATCATAGCGTATCAATACCCTGACGCCTTCCACCTGGATTCCTAAGTAATTCCTGATCTCCTCCCCCAGCGCCTTTGCCTTGACGGCAAAAGGAGGCTTCTTTTCCACATAAACACGTCTGACGTTTCCCATTTGCATCCTCCAAAAATATCTGTCTATATTTCCAAATCAAGTATTGTCTACAGCTCCAATCCCAAAAACTTCAGAATAAATGCAATTTCCCGATCCACGGCTTCCTCCGTAATACCGATTGTCTGTGCCGAAATTTTTAAGCCCTCCAGCACAAACATGATATTCCTGGCCGTCCCCTGACAGTCATCACAGTAGAACTCCCCGTTGTCCACGCCGATCTCGATCAGCTTCTCTATGATCTTTACCGCCGAATCAAACTGCTTTTTCAGGATATTATTCTTCTTGCCCGGCTGATTTTCAAAATAGTATTCATAAGTAGCCTGGGTAAGGGTATCCTCCCTGCGCAGCAGCTCCTTCTTCTGCTCCTGCAGAAAAAGAACCAGAATATCCGCGGCTGTAGCGTCCTCTGTGATATTATCGGAAAAGACGTCGTCCGTCTCCTCGCTCTCGAGTTTCATCACCTCCTGAAAAATCTGGCTGGTGCTTTCAAAGTACAGGTACAGTCCGCCCCGGCTGATGTCACATGCTTCCACAATATCCTTCATGGTGACCTTTTTAAAGCCTTTCTCCATAAAGACCTTCCTGGCCGTTTCCAGAATATACCGCTTCTTCTGTATCGATTTTTCTCCCATTCTTAACTCCTTCTATCGTATATCCAAAGGCCGGTCCCAGAACTCGATAATTTCCTGCATCTTCTTCAGCACAAGCAAAAAAATGTTTTCCTGCACCCCCTGCGCCCACAGCGAACTTTTGGTCATCCCCCCCATGACATATTTGGAGAGTATCCCCCTCAGAACATCCCAATCCTTTAATTCCGCCGAGGCAATTGCCCTTCTTTCATCCTCATGTGTCCTGATCCCTCCCCGGGAATATGTATAACGGTAATTTCTGTCCATCAGCGAAGACTTCCCCGCCTCCCGGACAAAATTAAGAAGCGTACCGTCATACACCGGAATCCCCATGGAATGCTCCGTGGTCTCAGGCCCCCGGTATAAAGTACTGCCGGGCTGTCCCTCATTATTCTCAAACCAGGGAATATACCGCAGCAAAGGCATTACCCCCTGCCTGTATTCGTCCAACTGCTGCCGCCTGTATTCCATATCCTGACTCATAACTGCCGCTTCCTCTCCTGTGTATTTCCCGTCTTAACAGATGACAGTTCACATCCGTCTGACATGTAAACAATAAAAGTGACACATATGTATTTTTATTTTAGCATATTTTTCTTAAAAGTACAGCATAAAATTGCATAGACTTCTCGGTACTGTATGGTGTATACTATGAATATCTGATTATTTTAACATAAAGAGGTGTAAATCATTATGGCAGGAATTACATTAGAGAAGGGTAAACGTATCTACAGCAACGGCCAGCCCATGACCGCTTTCCACCTGGTCACAAAAGGCAAAATTCTGGTAGAATATCCCGGCGGCACCTATCAGCTGGGGAAAGGAGATGTGATCGGAGTCTGCGAAATCTGCTCCGAAGTCCACTTCCTGGGCTATGTCGCCCTGGAGGATACCGTCATCCTGACCTATCCTTTCAACAGTATGGACGCTTTGGATGAGCTGCTGCAAAAGCACCCGGATGTAGCAAAGCTGTTTCTTCTCTCCATGTTTCATCAGATCAACACGCTTCTGGAGCTAAGCTTCAGCTCGGAGGTGAACTGCACCAGTCTCCACCAGAATCTGATGGAGGACTATGCAAAATATAACTCCCTCTGCAGCCGATACCATATGCAGCCCCAGCCTCTGGAGGGACTGGAAGAGATTGCCGCCCACCTGGGCGGGGGAGACTCCGCAGATATGTGGCTGAATTCCTATTATCTGGGCTTACAGCATATTTACTCCGGCGCAGGGGCGGATTCAAAAAGCTTCATGCTGGAACCCGGCGTATCTCTGGGTATGCTGCGGAAGGGAAGCCTGGATTTCAGGAAGACCTATACCGTAGTGGAGGAACAGATGAATTACTGTTCGAATATTGCAGGCTACTATTTCAATTCCTCCGGCAGCGACCTTTTTACGCTCTTTACTTCCATGTACAACAGCCTGGGACAGAACAACGAGGATTCCCATGCACTGCTTGCCGATATAGACAGGATCATCCGGCAGTACGAAAACGATCCTTCCCTTGGCAAGGCCCGGGCGTCTTCCAGAATCGCCGCTTTCCGAAACAGCCTCTCCCCTCAGGACAGTTCCGTGCAGGAGGACAGGAGCGAAGGCACCAGCGCGGCAGTCATGCAGGAACTCACCGGCTCTCTGGATACCATTCTGGGATTTGCAGGCTTTGACGCGGAAAAGGGCAATGCTTTCAGAGAACAGGTGGAGGCCTACAAGGCCCTGGAGGATAAGACCTCCACGGAGGATACCGCAGTCCGGCTCCGCAGGCAGCTCACGGACGGATTCTATGCGCTCTACTCAGACGTTTTCAAGGCTGCTATAAACGCCCCGAAGCTTCCTTCGGCGGTAAAAATGTTCCTTTATTTCGGCTATGTGGATGAAGAGCTGGCGGGAACCGCGAATCTGGCTACCCTCTACGAACTGGCAAACGGAACCACGGATCAGAGCTCCCTGGGCGTCTACACCCTGTATCACTGGCTGCTGGCTGTTTACAACGGGGATAAAAGTCCCAGCCGCAACGAATTTGATGAGGACTATTCGGACTATCTGCACAAGCAGAAGGCCGGACATTTTATTACCGCCGCCCAGCTCACCGAGCTGGAAAAGGATCCCATGAGCAAGGTGGCTTTCGAAATGCAGAATATGTTCCCGCAGGTCAACAAAATGACCTGCGGACGTGTCACCACCTTCTGCCCTATCTTCTCGGCAGATAACGTTCTCAAAGATCTGAGAACCGCCTTTGTCACCACCGCCCAGGTCCACAAGGCGCTGGAAAAGATCAAGTCCATTGATTATTCTGCTTTCTATCGGGAAAGCATGGACTTTGACAACATGGAGATTTTGGGTAAGGAAACCATCCATCTGGAATTCCTGCCCGACATGATCCTCATGCCCAACGTGGGAATCCGCGGCGTTATGTGGCAGGAGATTGAGGGTAAAAAGAGAAATTCCCCGGGCCGTATGTTCTTCTCCATCTTCCACATGGAAGATCTTGCTACAACAATGGTCAGACTCACCGGCGAATTCCGCTGGGAAATGTGCAAGCGCATCCAGAGCAGCAGATGGAACGATGTCTCCGAACGCTCTCTTACCAGCGAATATTTCGACTATATCCAGTTCTACCGGAAGAATCAGGAGCTTTCCGGAGAGGCAAAAGAGAGGGTGCGGAACAGTCTCCAGCGGGCGAAAAACAGCTTCAAGGAGATGTTCGTGCGGGATTATATCATCTGGGTTCTGTTCGAGGGTGCCGGCTCTCCCCGGCTGAACAAGGTAGCCAGAAGAATCCTGCTGACTTACTGTCCGTTCCCTGCCAAGCTGGCTGCCACCATGGAGCAGAATCCCATCTATACGGAGGTGATGGGCCGGCAGAAAGTCCTCCGCGGACAGCGCCTGCACCGCTTAAATACCTTAAGGCAGAAGCTCCGCAACAGCGGTACTCCGGTTCCGGACACATTGGAAGCGGAATTTGCCTTTACCCAGGGAAACGTCTGACGCCCTGGAAATAACGTAAGGAAGTTACCTCTTCCTTACTATTTGCAGACAGCCGATGATGATTGAATTGCAGGAAAATGCAACTTATCGGGGGATTATATCATGGAAAAGTCATTCTTTGCGCAAATGGGTGGAACTTACTACCGGCAAGGCGATTATTTCTTGCCCAATCATTCTGTTCCAGAAAGTGCCTCTATTGGTATCTGGGGACAGCGAAGGCGTCAGTATCTCCCAAAATACTGTAACCCTATATACACAGCTCTGTTTCTCAGCGGAAAATTGAACACTCATCTTGTTGCAATAGACCAGCAAGCTTAAAAGGGCAGAAGAAATTATCACTACCAAATTAATCTTTTTTCCATGCAATCTTGCAAGCGAGCGGCACTCCAAATAGGAGTGCCGCTCACGCTAATTACAGGTATTTCTTTAGAATCAAATTCTTTTCTGTTTTTAGAGCCTTTAATTGGGCATTCAGTTTGGAAATTTCGGACTTCTTGCTGGTAATCTCCCCCGCAATTTGCTGCTGCTCCTGGATGGGCAGGATAGGAATTTGGAAGTCCAGAACCTTCTTTTTGTCTGCTCTTGGCATTTTTACTTTACTTCCGATATTCCGCATTTCGTAATCAAAAAAATGGTCGGCAGATACAAAGCAAAAAACATATTCAGGAATAGCCATTTTTTCATCCACTACCAAGACCAATACATCGCCAGAAACGCCACCGTGATTATCCGCAAGCCACGCCTTTTTCAAATATGGCCGAATATTGGAAAGCAAGATATTTCCTGGATAGTATGCCGCTACTGTTCCAGATGCCGGAACAAAATCAGACGCCCGTTTCCCAGCAACATTGGGGAGGAGGTTATCAACGCCAACATAGGTATCTTTATCTAAGTTCTGGGCATCAATCCTTTCTGTGGAATATGCTACAACTTCACGCAATCTCACATAATTATCGGTGCGCCTTTGGCATTCTTCAATAATCGCAAAAACTTCTGCATGGATGCCATCTATGGTTGCTTGAAGGTTCTGTTCCGCTTCTTCGCCCTGTTCAAGTTCGGCCACGATTTTTTGCTGAATATCAAGTGGGGGAAGCGGAATTTTGATATTCCTCAGATTAGCTCCCAAATTATTGATATTCGCCCCTGTGCTCCCTTGCCCTAACATCATTCTGTATTGGTCAGAAGCAAGTACAGCCCATAGGTATTTCATCAAAACGACATCTGATTTCTTTCGCAGAATCCCCATAAATCCACCTGCGTAGAAAGGAATATTCTGCTGAATCATTGCGCATTTTCCAACGTGCTCCTTGCTCCCGCTGGATAGACAAATGAAAATATCATCTTTATACAAACACTTTTCGCTATTTACCGGAAAATCCTCCCTCAAGTAAACTTTTTTTACGATTTTAAGCGTGCAGTCGCTTGTAATATTGTCTGCCGTCAACACTGCTTTGCTTGTTTCTTCTGCTACCTGGTCATCTTTGTCAAATGCCACGCCGCTGATCGTATGAACCAAAGTGTTTAGTACGACCATTTGATGAGAGGAAATGATTTTTATCCGTTTCCCCAAATTTATTTTCTTGTCAAACTTGGATGTCTCATACTCAATATATCCACTCATACGCCCATAGGATATATTGTTTGACAAGCTTTCGTGGATCTTCGCTGATGCTCCCAAAAAGGCATGATAAATGTAACTGTTGGCTTTCTCGGGATTTAACAGATTTGTCTCGTCATACAATTTCGTCCCACCGGGCAGAGGGTGCAAACCTTCTTGCCCTCGGCGCTCGCTAAACTTATATCCGAGGAATTTCTGCTCTTCTTTCCCTCCCCCAGTCTTAATTAAAACGATAGTTTGGCTATAAGTCAGCAAAAAGTATAACAGTTTCTCTTTTTCTACTTCGATTGCCTTGGTACAAAAATTTTCACCGAACGTTTTTACATAGTCCTTATAAAGTTCATGGGCTTTGGCCGCTTCACCGGGAGTTCCGTTGAACAAGCTGATATAGTCCTCAAAGGACAGTTGATCATACACACTTGATACATAGACAGAAAAAGCATTCTCAATGCCAGAAACGGTTACATCATGGTATGAGGTAAAAAATCGGTCAATAGCTCGACTGATATTTATATGATCATCATTACTGCGGCGCTCTAAAAACAAGATAACTGTACTTGTATTAGTTTTCATGAACGTATTAGAGCCTGCTTCAACAATCGCTTTCACTTTGAAATATTTGAGGAGGATTGCCCTCGCCTTCGCATGGATACCGCTGTTTGTCAAAATGGAACTCGGCAAAATAACCGCTGCCCAGCCACCAACCTTCAAAAGCTGCTTCATGCGCTCTACAAAGAGGCATTCAATCTCAGAACTGTTGTCAGTGAGGCCCGAGTACAGTTCAAAGGACTCCTCCCCGTACTTTATTGTACTTTTGAATGAGTCAACAGAATATGGGGGATTAGAAATTAATATATCAAATTTACCATTATCCTGCCCACTGGCCCCTACAAGTTTCCCCCTAAATACTTCAGACTTTATAAAACTGTCAAGTCCATTAGCCCAAACAATATTGGCCTCCCCATCGCCATTAAAGAATGCGCTGACTT